>CALKXC010000111.1 GCA_938004025.1 uncultured Leucothrix sp.
TTAAATAATCCTTTTGGCAAACCTTTATCGGTTTGACGTGCAATGATTTCTGCTAGTGCAACTGCTGAAGCCGGTACTAAGTTTGCTGGCTTCCAGATAACCGCATTACCAAACGCTAATGCGGGTGCTATCTTCCAAACAGCCGTTGCTGTTGGGAAGTTCCAAGGCGATATAATCGCCACAACCCCGACTGGTTCACGTGCGACATGAACTTCAACCCCCGCACGCACCGAGTCAGCGGTGTCCCCTATTTGTCGCAGCACTTCAGCTGCGTAGTATGTGAAAAACTGGCCAGCACGGAAAATTTCACCCTTACCTTCTGCTAACGGCTTACCTTCTTCACGCGCTAGTAACTCACCCAGCTCAGCTGAACGCGCCATCATTTCTTCACCGATAGCATGTAAGATGCTTTGCTTTTGCTCCAATCCTACTTTTGCCCACTGCGCTTTTGCTGCGTGTGCGGCATCCAAAGCCATATCTAATTGTGCGGTGTCGGCCTGTGCGAACATACCAATCACATCACTTAAGTCTGACGGGTTACGGTTTTCAATCTCTGAAGCACCTGATATCCATTCACCGGCGATGTAGTTCTGCTTGCTTTGAGTCATAGTTTTGGTCTTCTACTGAATTTAATGGAAATTAATTAGCGAGTAATAATAAGCATAGGATATTAGCAGAATGGACGTTCCGCATCATTTCTGTCAATCTTAAATAATTTAACTTAATTTCAATTATTCTGAAGCTAATGAATATAAAACTCGATCTCTTACGATCTTTTATTACTGTTGCTGAATGTGGAAATTTACAGGAAGCGTCAGAGATTTTAAGCCGCACGCCTTCAGCAATCTCCATGAGCTTAAAACAATTAAACGAGGCGCTAGGTACTGACCTCTTTGAAACAGACCGCAAATCTAGTCTTACACCAATAGGTCGATTCGTTTTAAAGGAAGGGCGTCGTGCGTTAGCCGACTTTGATGAATCGATGAATATCATCCAACGCTACGCTCACGGGGAAATGGGTGTCGTCAAAATCTCGACGGTACCTTCGGTGGCGACTCGTCTGTTACCTGATGTGGTTCGTGAGTTTCGCAAAACAGCGCCCAACGTGAGACTAGAACTTCGTGACACAGACTCTGAAATGGTTGCAGCGGCGGTCAGAAATGGCAGTGTAGAATGCGGCATAGCCAGCTTACCGCTTGCATCTAACGACTTGACCTGCGAATTGTTATTAGAAGAACCGTTTGGTTTAGTTTGTCGCCCTGATCACCCGCTGGCAAAAACGACAATGCCTTTAACATGGCAATCGCTTGAGGGAGTCAGTTTTATTAGTAATGGTCTTTTGGCACAGATTAAGGATAATGACTTCAATCAAATAAACTGCGATACAACAATCCAAGTCCATAATATTTCCACCCTACTCAGCTTTATCCAGCAAGATATGGGCGTAACGTTGTTGCCTCGTTTGGCCGTTCCAGAACAAAAGGATTTTGTATTTTTAAGCTTGGCAGACAAAACCGCAGTAAGACAGCTGTATTTTTTACAGCAGCGCCATCATCGACTGAGCCCTGCAGCATTAGCGTTTAAAAAACTCATACAGAAAAAAGCCACTGCGTAAGAGCAGTGGCTAGTAAGTGTGGCAACCAGAAGAGGAGGAAAACATCCTGGTCTGCTCGCACTCTTAGAAATACTCGGGCTAAAGTATCTCAATTTATTAACTGCTAGTTGGGGTTCTAGCAGTATTTAAGAGAGAGTTATTTGTGTTGTTGCTGCTTCTCTCGGGGCTTGTTTTAATTAAACATAGCAGAGTTTCATTCAGCTTGGGTTAAGTTTTCATTACAATTTCTACATGATTTCATTAACGTCGACCTTCATAAGAGTTTAGCAATATGAGTCAATCACATGCCGCGACCTACACCAATGGGTCAATATTTAGCCATGTAGTCTCTTTATCGATGACGTCAGCGATTGGGCTATTTGCTATTTTTATTGTCGATTTGGTGGATGTATTCTTTATCTCGATTCTTGGGGAATCAGAGCTTGCGGCGGCGGTTGGCTTTGCTGGTATCGGCTTATTTCTTGGGGCTGCCGTGTGTATTGGGATATCAATCGGCATCTCAACCGTCGTTGCGCAGTCCTTAGGAGCAGCTGACGAAGCTGAAGCCAAACGCTTCGCCACAAACGGCCTGCTGTACACTTTGCTTTGGACCATTCCTACAACCATTGCAACAATGTACTACGCGCCTGAATTGCTCTCATTAGTCGGGGCGGCAGACAAGACACTTGAATTGGCCGTTATGTATTTCCGCATTGTAGGAGTCTCACTTCCCCTGCTCGGCTTTGCGATGGCTGGCACATCACTGTTGCGCGCAGTAGGCGATGCAAAAATGTCGATGTGGTCTACGCTGATTGGAGGTCTTGTCAACGCGGTGCTCGACCCCATCTTTATTTTCACGCTTAAGATGGGCCTAAGTGGTGCCGCCATTGCCTCAGTGTTTTCTCGTGTAACCGTTACAGCAGTTGCTATGTACGGCGTGTTTAAAAAACACGAGCTGTATGCCCCAACCAATTTACAAAGCTTCTTACGAGATGCCAAACAATTGAATGGCATCGTTATTCCCTCGTTAATCACTAACCTTTCAGGCCCCATAGGCTCGGCGTTTGCTACCGCTCAAATGGCAAAGTTTGGAACCGATGCAGTTGCGGCGACTTCAGTGATTGGAAGAATTACACCAGTGGCTTTTGCTGGACTATATGGCTTGTCAGGCGCAGTCGGCCCCATCGCTTCACAAAACTTCGGAGCGGGAAATTACCAACGAGTCCGTCAAACGCTCATCGAGAGTTTTAAGTTTAGCTGTCTCTACGTAATTCCTGTCGCAATTTTGATCTACCTATTGCAACAGCAGTTAGTTGAAACGTTTGGACTTAAAGATGAAGCCGCTGAGCTGCTTGAGTTCTACACCACTTTTATCGTCATTAGTTATTTATTATTCGCGCTTCAGCTAGCGGCAAACCCAATATTTACGGCACTTCGCCACCCTGGCTTTTCGACCATTAGTAATATGGCAAGGGATTTGTTACTAGGAATCCCTCTCATATACATAGGCGCCATGTACTTTGACGCTAGAGGTGTATTAGCAGGTCAAGCAGCAGCTAATGCGATTGCTGGCGTATTAACGTTTGCAGTCGCTATGTGGTTAACTCGCAGAGTTGAAAATGGTCAGTCAATTGAAATCGGTAGCCTCAGAACACGCTGGCATCATTACCGTGCAATTGCACCTGGGGTGCAACATCGTGGCCACTAAAATTTTCATTAATTAAAAGTAATTTTACACAATGGCGTAAAAATACTATCAAGCATTGCTCTAGCCAATACTCACTATTAGGCCTATTATAACTATAAGCATGTCTTGTCGTGCCCAAAAATCACTTGGAAATATCAAGAAGCAAAGACTTATTCCTAACTTAAATTTTAAAGGAGTCGGTCTTTTCAATTTTCACGAGGAAGGAATCTATGGCTTTACAACCCCCGTTAAAGGAACTCAATATCGGCCTTGCAGAAGGCGGATTTTACAAAGGGTTCAACAACGTAGTGGCGCTAGCCTCTAAAATCGTTATCGCACTCATCGTACTTTGGTGTCTAATTGCACCCGAGTCAGCTGCCAAATTACTGGGTGAACTCAAAAATTGGTCATTCAACAATCTCAACTATTACTACACTTACGCCGTGGCATTTTACGTCATCGTCTGCTTTGCCATCGCGCTTTATCCCAAATGGGGTAAAACCAAACTAGGAACTGCCGATGGTGTACCTGAGTTTTCAAACTTCTCTTGGTTCTCAATGATGTTTGGTGCCGGTATTGGTATCGGCATGCTGGGTTATGCAACGGGTGAGCCGATGTGGCACATGGGTGATAACCCCGAAATCCGAATGAGTGCGGGCTTGGTCAAAGAGGCATTTGCCGCCGCAGGAATAACACTCGCTGAGGGTGCTGACCTTTGGGCAGAGTACGCTAAGCAAGTCGCTGCCGGCTCCATCACGGCTATAGATAATCTCTCTATTCCTAAAACAGAATCGACCATTCCAGCGGTTTATGACTATGTGTTTTTACACTGGGGCTTTGGTGCCTGGGCTTGTTATGCACTCGTGGGTATCTCACTAGCATTTTTTAGTTATTCACGTGGCTTACCACTAACAATTCGTTCCACACTCGCCCCGATCTTTGGCCGTAAGCTAGAAGGGTCACTAGGTCATATTATTGATGTCACGGCAGTAGTAGCAACTATTCTTGGTATCAGCCAAACAATCGGTTTAGGCCTTAGCTCCTTTGCTTCTGGTTTACATAATATTACCGGTGCAGCTTGGCTGGTAACTGACGAAGAGCCGACTACAGCTGCCTTATTAGTGGCATTGGCTATCGTCATGGTGCTATCAACTATGTCTGCTTTATCGGGCGTTGGTAAAGGAATCAAATGGTTAAGTAACCTTAATATGGTGCTGTCGTTTGGCTTGCTAGCGTTCTTCGCTATTTTCGGCGCAACAATGTTTGCCGCTGAACTTCTCGGTAAAGGATTATTTAATTATATAATTCACTTACCAGCCCTAACGCTGACGGTATTCCCTGCTGAAGGCGCGGGAAGTCCAGGTGAGTGGCAAGGTTGGTGGTCAATATTCTACTGGGCATGGTGGATTGCGTTTGCTCCATTCGTAGGAATATTCCTAGCCCGTATTTCTAAGAACCGCACCATCCGTGAGTTTGTTTTAGGTGCAATCCTAGCGCCTTCACTCATGTGTTTCCTCTGGTTTACATTGCTCGGTGGAACCGCAATAGACTTAGAGTTGAACGGTGCAGCAGAAGGCGCTATTTATGCCGAAAGCCTGACGGCTCAGCTCTACGCCGTAATCAACATTATGCTGACATCAACATTAGCGAAGATCATGTCAGGCTTAATCGTTATCTTGCTATTAACCTACCTAGTTACCTCTGCTGACTCAGCGGTTCTGGTTGTTAATACCATTAACGCAGGCGGTGAATATGGCTCAGCGGGTAAAAGCCACATCATCATTTGGGGCTTGATACTGACAGCCGTTATTGCAGCATTGTTACTAGTCGGAGGTCTGGATGCGATTAAATCAGCGATGATTATTGCCGCTGTTCCGTTCTCCTTTGTAATGATCCTGATGGGCATCAGCCTACTTAAAGCCTTAATTAAGGATGGGTTCCGCGCTTAAATAGCGAGTGAACCACAAACCCGCCATTCTTGGAATGGCGGGCTTTTTTATTGCCCATCACTTCTAGCTGATAATTTCCTGACTAAAATTATTGACTAAGTTTGTGCCTCTACTACTATGAACTAAGTCCAAACCTATCACCGTGGAGCAAAGCCTTTATGACTTACACTATTTCTCAAATGTCAGCCGACGATAAAGCACAGTGGGAGCCACTGTATAAAGCTTATGCCACGTTCTATAAAATGCCGATGGAGCAAAGCACGCTAGATACCGTTTGGTCTTGGATTCAGGATGATGCTAATCCGTTCTTTGGTTTTATTGCTAAGAATGAGGCAGGCGAAGCGGTGGGGATGGCGCATTGCCGTGAGATGCCGTCGCCTTTACGCGGTGCGGTTCTGGGGTTCTTGGATGATTTGTACGTTACACCAGAGTGTCGTGGCACCGGGTGTGTACAGGAGATTTATGGCGCATTGAAGAGTCTTGGTAAAGAGCGTGAGTGGCCTTGCATTCGGTGGATTACCGCTGAAAATAATTATCGCGCGCGAACTTCTTATGACAGAGTGGCAGATAAGACGATTTGGCAGACTTATCAGATGGCGGTTGAGTGATTACAGGTTGTCTCAATCTGCATCCGAAAGCGATCAACCAATCTAATCTTTGAGCAATCTGATCGAGTCAATATACCCAACACCCTCGTATATGTGTTTGGTCCTAACCTGATTTTTCTCATTTTTCTGAATGTCGAATCTGGAAAACAAAGATTCGGCACAATCGATACACCAAGGTTATGCGAAACCATGCTGGACACCGTTTCGATAGACTCCATTACCATGGCTTCACGAACTGAAACATCATTTTTAAGCAACCACTGATCAACTAATACACCTACAGCAGCACGCCGAGTATGACGAATGTAGGGCAACTCACGTAGTATTTGCATCGGATCATCCATTTTAACTTCAGGTGAAGTCAACAAAACTAGCTCCTCCTCAGCAATCGGAAACCAACGTAAATTTCCATCAAGACTGTTAGGCTCGCTCATGAGCGCAGCATCAATACCACCACGCTTGACCTGATCAAACAGATCATCTGATAAACCAGGCACCACACGAATATGAAGGTCCGCATAGTTTGCTACCAGCTTTTTAACCGACAATGGAATCAAGCTGCGAATGGTTGATGGCACAGCACCTATCGTAAGCTCACCTATAAACTGCGCATCGCCGGTTAGATCATCAAGAACAGTATCATAGCCATGAATGATGGCTTTTGCTTTGGGTACTAAGGCGATACCGAGCTGGTTCAAACGTGGAGTCCGCTCACTTCGATCAAATAATGCAACCTGCAGCTTTTCTTCTAAACGCCTCATTTGCTGCCCAACAGCTGCATGTGAGATACAAATATGACTAGCCGCCGCACTGAAGCTTCCATACTCGGAAATCGCGACTAACGTTTTAAATAATGCTATGGACATTTTCTCTCTCTCAAGACATGAGAACTACCGCTCCATTATGCACTCAAAATCACTCCCGGATTCATAATTCCATTAGGATCAAGCGCCTGCTTAATCGAGCGCATTACTTGCATCTTTACAGGATCCGCATATTGCTTCATATCCCCAACCTTCAAGCGCCCAATCCCATGCTCAGCACTAATAGCACCACTGCATTGATGTGTCACCTCATTGATAGCCATACGCACCGCTTCTATCTTTTCAGGATGTGCTTTAACAAACTCGGATTTACTGATGCCAAGGGGTGGAAATACATTGTGGTGAATATTGCCGTCACCAATATGACCATAACTATTGAGTCGTAAACCTGAGTGAATCGAACTGACAGCTTCTGCTGTTTGTTGATTAAACACATCAATCTGGCTAATCGGCACAGAAGTATCACTATTACAAATCGCACCACTCAAACGATTGGCTTCTGGCATATTTTCACGTAAATCCCAAAGCGCATTACGTTGTGTTTCTGTCGCGGCAATAACAGCGTCAGTCACCACATCTTCTTCCATCGCTTCAAATAAAGCGGACTCAAAATTTTGCCTTATACCTGACTGACCCGCTACTTCAATAAGTACATACCACTCATGCTTTTGCTCAAAAGGCTGATTGATATTAGGAAAATGCTCCTGCAGTAGCTCCATTCCTAAGCTACTCATAAGCTCTATTGCCGAAACGCTCTCACCAATTTGGCTCCTAATACTTTGCAACAGACCCACTGCTTGAGTCGGTGATTGAATCGCACAAAAAGCCGTTACTGTTTCAGCATTGGCAGGCTTTAGATTTAGGCAAGCAGCCGTAATAATTCCTAGCGTTCCTTCACTACCAATCAATAGGTGGCGCAAATCGTAACCGGTATTATTTTTACGAAGTGGGCTTAGCTCATTAAGAATAGAACCGTCAGGCAATACCGCTTCTATTCCTATGCACAAATCACGCGCATTTCCATAGCGTAGCACCTGTATCCCCCCTGCATTGGTAGCCAAGTTTCCCCCTATGCGACAACTACCTTTAGATGCCATGCTTAACGGAAATAACATACCTTGCTCTGCCGCAGCATCGTGAACATTGGACAGAATACAACCTGCCTCAGCAAGCATCGTCCCGTCTTCAGCAGAAATATGCCGTACCTCGTCCATGCGCTCCAAGGATAGAATTAGCACCTCATCACTATGCAACGATAGCTGCCCTGCAACCACTCCGGTCCCGCCACTGTAGGGAATAACAGGGGTTTTATTGTGATGACATATGCTAACGACCTGCGAAACCTCCGACGTATTTTCAGGGAGCGCAACAAGGTTTCCTCTTCCCGTAAAACGCCCTCTTGGATCAGTATAATAAGCTGCGGCATTCCCAGACTCACGCCAACCCTTTGAGCCAAGTAGGTCTTTTATTGCAACTATTGTTTGCTGATAGCCTGAGTCAGAATTAGACATGATAGACACCGTTTAAGAAGAGAGGTAGAAACGATTAAGTTTTAAAGAAAATTTTGTTTTAGGCAAAGCAAATAAATTTTCTTAGAAGTAAAATTTTGCTTTATACACACTATTTTAATTTTCTCACCGCGCTTTTAATAAAGCATTTCTTTACAAGTAGTTAAATTAAATTCATTTGTACTAAAGTTATATTTAACAGATGCTAATAATCATGAATCTGTGTTCGTCAGGACACCCCTATCTAGAAGACTCATAACATTCAACTTGGAGGTTGGAAATGCTTAGAAGAACGATTTTGAAAACACTCGTGGCGGCGACTTGCGCACTAGCGATTAGCACCTCAGCACAAGCCGAACTTAAAGGCTCCGTTAATTACATCATCCCATTTGGCCCAGGCGGTGAGTCTGATATTTCTGCTCGTTTCCAACAGCCTTTTTTCAAAGAAAAGTTTGGCCAAGACTTAGTCATTTCTTATAAGCCAGGTGGCGGTGGTGCAGTGGGTTGGGCTTCATTAAACGGCTTAAATGGAGATGGCCACACCATCATGGGTGTTAACCTCCCTCATATTGTTATTAAGCCCGCTCAAAAAGATGTTGGTTTTAAAACTGAAGAACTGAACACTTTCCACATGTTCCACTTCACTCCGGATGCAATTGTCGTAACAGCGGATAGCCCTTATAAGACGTTACAAGATCTAATTGATGACGCTAAAGCAAACCCTGGTGCGGTTGTAATGTCTGGTTCTGGTAAAGCTTCAGCGAACCACCTTGCTCAGATTAAATTTGATAAAATGGCAGAAATAAAAACGACCTATGTACCCTTCAAAGGTACGGGAGCCGCGGTAACGGCACTTTTAGGTAAGCAGGTTAAAGCTGAGTGGGGCTACACAACGGTTGGCGCGAAGCAGGGTGATGCAGTCCGTATGCTTGCAGTAGCGATGGAGGAACGCCACCCATTATTCCCAGAAGTACCAACATTCAAAGAGCTTGGTTTTGATATGATTGGTGGAGCTTACCGCGGTATTGCGCTACCAAATACTGCCAGCGCAGACACCAAAGCGATGTGGTCTAAAATGATTAGTGAAATCAATACTGACCCTGTTTTCCGTCAGAAAATGTTGGACGGTGGTTTTGCAATGTTAGATGTGGATGCTGATCAGATGGATGAATTCATGAAAGCTCGCACCGAAGAGTATCTAAAAGATGCTAAAGAAGCGGGTTTGATTAAGTAAATACGGTCGCACTAACAATAGGATAGATGATGGATTTTGGCAGCTTCCTCTCAGCATTAACCTTGCTGAATATTGCACTTGCTTTGTTCGGTGTTGTCGCCGGAACCATCATCGGTTCCATCCCTGGACTGACTGCAACAATGGCCGTTGCGGTGCTGGTTCCAATTACCTTTAGCATGGAACCCGCTTCAGCCCTAATCCTGTTAGGTGCCATTTATACTGGCGCTATTTATGGCGGTGCTTATGCCGCCATATTGTTAAATACGCCCGGTACTCCTTCCGCTATTGCCACCACGTTTGATGGTTATCCAATGGCTAAGCGCGGTGATGGCGATCTCGCTGTTGCCCTTGCTTGTTTTGCTTCTGTGTTTGGTGGTTTAGTAGGTGCTCTAGCGCTGCTGTTCTTAGCCCCACCACTAGCGTCAGTCGCCCTCGCGTTTGGGCCGGTTGAGTATTTCTGGCTCTCCATCTTTGGCTTATCCCTGATCGCTTCACTCTCCAGTGGCAACCTCATGAAGGGGTTAGTCGGCGGTGCCTTCGGCATGCTGCTGTCAACGGTTGGTGTCGCAGAAATTTCAGCAGACATACGACTGACTTTCGGCAGCCAGACCATGATTGGTGGCTTTGATGTGGTTGGCGCATTAATTGGCCTCTACTGTATCCCTGTTCTTATAGACCTTTGTGCCGTTCCAGATCGACACCTCAAGGTTGAAGAGGGAGTACAAAAAGTGCGAATCGGCGAAGCCGCACGCATCGCTATGAAATCTAAATTTAACTTAGTTCGCTCATCAGTGATTGGAACTTTAGTCGGTATTCTTCCGGGTGCAGGTGGCTCTGTTGCGGGTTTAGTTGCCTATTCAGAAGCGAAGCGAACCGCTAAACCAGAGCAGAAATTTGGCGAAGGTGAACCTGATGGAATTATCGCTACTGAATCTGCGAATAACGCCACTGTTGGCGGCGGCTTCATTCCCACCTTAGTATTAGGAATTCCCGGTACACCTCCAGATGCCGTCATTCTTGGCGCACTGCTGGTTCAGGGTGTGCGCACCGGCCCCAGCCTATTTCAAGAGGGTGGCTCAATCGTTTATACCTTCATTTATGGTCTCTTGATTGCAACCGTTCTTATGCTTCCAGCCGGACTTTTAATTGGTCGTTATGCCTACAAGTCTATTGTGACTATACCCAAAGCGGTGCTGGTGCCTGCTGTAGGATTCATGACGATTATCGGAACTTTTGCCATCCGTAATAGCATTTCAGATGTGATTATTATGATCTGTCTTGGCGTATTTGGCTGGGTTGTTGGACGCTTTGGTTTTGCCGCTTCACCTATTGTTCTTGGTTTGATTTTGGGACCCATTGCAGAACAAGGTTTTGTACAAAGTTGGACAATAGGAGCCGCTACTAACAACTTAACCGGCATGTTCTTCGGCCGCCCAATTTCTCAGGCAATCGTCGCATTCACCCTATTAACGTTGCTAGTACCGTTTATGATCGCTCGCAAACAACGTAAAGCAGAACTGGAGGCGAAAGCATGAATAACTCTCCTGTCATTCAAGGTCGTTTAGGATCTTTAATTGTTACTGCATTTTTCTTTATCGCTGGTATCGTCGCGCTATATGACACAACAAGCTATTCAGATACTGACTCACAGGTATTTCCTCAAACAGTAGCCATTGGCTTAATTCTGTTTACCTCTATTTCATTAATTACTCAGTTTTTAAAACCTTCAGAAAGCGAAGGCTTTGGTTCCGGCATTTGGTGGCGTCGTGCTTTATTAATTGTAACTATGCTACTGGCGTGTGCAGCAATGCCTTATGTAGGCTTTTTGCCCGCGGGAGCCATAGCCTTTGCAGGCGGATTAATCGCTGCAATGCATGATCGCTGGTCCGCAAGAACGGTTTTAGTGTATTGGGGATCCGGAATAGTAGTGATGGTGGCGTTTTTCACGCTATTTAAGTTTGCACTTCAGGTACCGTTACCCTGAAGTCTGAAAAGATTTCCTATAAGCCACCGGCGCGATCGAAAACGTTTTCTTAAACACGCGTCCGAACGCCGCTTCTGACTGATACCCCGTGTTTTCAGCAATCGCAATCACCGCATCATTAGTCTCAATCAACATTTGCCTCGCCAGCTGCATACGCCATTGGGTAATGTAATGAATTGGCGTCATCGCCATGCGGTTTGAAAAGTGAGTGGCAAATGAAGTTCTCGATTGACCCGCTATTCCAGCGAGTTCCTCCAAAGTCCAGTAATGGGCAGGCTTCTCATGTATCGCCTGTAAAGCCTTAGATATTTTCTGGTCAGACAAGCCAGCTAAAACAGCAACGTTCTTACCTTCTGTTTCAAGATAAGCTCTAAGTGATTGCGCGAAAATGATCTCTGACATTTTCAACGCGACTAAATCCGCTCCTGGATTTTCTCTACCGGCTTCTGCACCAATCACTCTTAAGCTCTGCTCCAACCAAGTCCCTAACCCTTCGCCATAATTCTTGATTTTGATGTAGTCAGGCAGTGCATCGATCATCGGGTGGCTTGCGTGCTGCTCAAATGCAAAATGGCCGCAAACCAGTTGAGTTTCATGATTAGTACCGTACTCCCCCCAAACCAACACCCCTTTCCCTGAAAACCCAGACTGCTCTATTACCGCATCTAATGGCAGCGCTGCGACCTCAGTTTTTGGATCGCAGTAAAGCGTATGTGCTGCCCCTCGCATGATGATAATCAAATCACCCTGTTCTAAGGTTATCGGCATATCGCTGCCTTCAATACGCACCATGCAACGCCCTTTATGAGCGAAGTGAAAGCGCGCGACATCACTATAAGCGGGAACTTGAACGCCCCAAGGACTCGTAAATGAGGTACGAAAATAAAGAGTTCCCTCGAGTCGTAACTTGCTCAATATGTCGCTTAACAAATCCATAACGATGCTCTCTATTTACTTGTCTCGACTATACACAAATCAAAACCAATAAATCACCCATCTATCAGAAATACCTCCACACCTGAACGATTGATCAAAAATCACGGACTATCGATCATTCAAAACACAATCCATATGAACTCTAATACATCCAAGCAATGACCATAAGGCCTTGCGATATTAAATAACCCTATAAGGATTTAAGATGAAAAAGACTATCGTTACCTGCATCGTCGCTCTAGCACTCAGCAGTGCTAGCTTTATCACTCAAGCTAAGACACCCGCCGAGCTAAATGACCTGGAGATTGCACATGTTGCCTACACTGCCGATGTTATCGACATTCAATACGCCCACCTCGCACTTGCTTTGACCTCTAGCGAGCAGATTAAAAAGTTCGCCAAAACCATGATCAGAGATCATGAAGCCGTTAACGAGCAAGCACTAGCATTGCTCAGTAAGTTAGGTGCGACCGCACAGGATAATTTCCTGAGTCAAAAGCTTGTCAGCGATTCAAAAGAAATTATCAACGAACTGTCTCAGCTACGTGGTAAAGCGTTTGATAAACGTTACGCTGAAAACGAACTGGCTTATCACAAAGCCGTTAACGGTTTGGTTGCTGGGAGCTTTATTCCTAATATCGAAAACAAAGAAGTTAAAGCATTATTTGAAGCCGGTTTACGCATTTTCAAAAGCCATGAGAACCACGCGGCGATGATGGTTAAGAACCTCAAATGATGACTTCTCTGCAATTAAGTATTGCCAGTTTTTTAATGTTATTCATAACGTTCACTGGACTGGCGCAGGCATCTGAAACCAATGTTGAAGAGGAAGCAAAAGCTATTGAAGGAACCGCTCATATTATTGAAATTCGGGACTTTGTTTTCTCCCCTATTTCAGTAGAAGTTAAGGCTGGTGATACGATTACTTGGACAAACTTCGACATCGTACCGCACACCGCCACGGCCATAGATCACTCATGGGACAGCGGTTCGCTAAAACTAGGTGAATCATTCACATATACCGTGACAGATGACATGCAGCTGGACTATTTCTGCCTATTTCATCCGATGATGAAGGCGAATCTGGCACTCGAAAAGTAAGGATAATGCCACCACGTTCAGTGGTGGCATCTGCTTTTTGGCTATACAATGCCTTCACACCAGAAAACAAATCAAAGGTATGGATATGTCAGCAACCATGAGCGGATTAGATTTTCTTCAGGCTATTCGAGATGGAAAACATGAGCATCCTTCGATCGCTGAAACGATGAATATGAAATTTGCTGAAATCGAATCTGGCCGAGTAATGTTTCTAGCTCATGCAGATGAGCGACATATCAACCCTGCAGGCGGAGTACATGGCGGCTTTGCGGCAACAATTTTAGACTCTGTCACAGGCTGCGCTGTTCATACCATGTTAGAAGCGGGTATTCCCTATGGCACCATCGACTTAGCCATAAAAATGATGCGTCCAATCCCAGTGAATACTGAGCTGTTTGCGGAGGGGAAAATCATTAATATGTCTAAATCATTAGGGGTTTCTGAAGGCAGCATACGCGATGCCAATGGCAAGATTTATGCGCATGCAACCTCAACCTGCATGATTATTCGAAATCGTTAAATCCTAACCGAGTTCTCGCAGCAGTTTGCGCATCTTCTGATGCGGTGCTTCTCGCTCAGCCGTTCCGCCAGGCACGTAGCAAAGCTGCTGATACAACGTTGAAAAGTCACGAATAACATTGGCTTTATTGGGCAGTTTCTCACTGGCAATCAAAGCAAACTCATAAGGTGTTTGCTGAGGTTCGCGAAGAATTCCATGCTTTTCCATCCGCTTACAAAACTTTCGATATAATTGGTGCTCATAAGCTTCATAAGTCTTTCTACCCAATAGGCCAAGCATGGCAAACCACAATAGAAAGATGCCTAAGAACAAAGCACCAACCAATGCAGCTAGTGGCACCGATGACATTTTATCCAGTATCGATTTAAGTAGGTTTTTCTGTGACTCGTTATCATAGCCTAAGATCCACCGACGCCATCCATATTGCAGTGCATCCATCTTTTCACGGATGCCATCCAGCCATTTGAAATGATGTGTAGAAAATAGGTTCCCTTCGAGAAAGCTCCCTTCATAATCGACTGCGGCTTCCAAGCCACCTTCCACACGAGAAGGCGCAACCCACGCAGTAGGATCAACCCTTCGCCAACCTTCTCCTTCCAACCAAACTTCCGCCCAAGCATGCGCGTCGTATTGGCGAACCGCGAGATAGTCACCGTTTTTATTCCACTCTCCACCAAGATACCCAACGACAATACGAGCGGGTATTCCAACGGCTCTCATCAAGTACACAAAGCTTCCAGAATAATGCGAACAGAAGCCTTTTTGAGATTCAAACAAGAATTTATCGATAGTATCTTCATCACCTAATAAAGGGGGTCTGAGGGTGTAGAAGTAAGCTTTCTCTGCAAATCGCCTCAATACTTTATTAACATAGTCAGCATCATTAGATGAATCCGCTCTAAGTGCTCTTGCAAATGCACGGGTTTTTTCGTCACCATTACTGGGCAGTTGTAGCGAAGATTGGCGAGCATACTCAGTTAGTTCTAGATCTCGTTTTGAGTCAGGATAACTCACTGCATTAACCATCAGGGGGGATTGAATATCACCGCGCGACATGACACGGTAATCCCCGAATTGAATCGTTTGACCATCCACCTTTGTCGTCGGTGTCAGTGTAAATAGCCAAGGTTGACCCGTTTTCTCATAGATAACTTCATACCTGAAAGGCTCTCCTTTCACTTCAACACTATTCCTCTTCCAAGGAATAATCGCTTGAAGCTGATCCTTTAGTTCGTCAGTGTCATACTCCTCTGGAAGCTGCTGCCAGCTTTTCCCATCAAAGTGATTAAGCACCAAACCACGCCAGTACATTTCATCTGCTGCAGGTTTTCTGCCTGTAAAGCTCGCTCTAAACGCTAATTCATCTGATTTGCTTAAATTGGCGATATCGCCAGGTGCCATCGTATCCGTTATGCCGGTCTTAGCATGACTTTCAAAACTTGGAATTGACCAAAGCGGAGAGAAACGTGGCATGAAAATAAATACCAAAATCATCAGCGGAACACACTGAATCAACATAGCAGACGCCATCTTTAAACTAGATCGGGTGGAGTTCTGACTAAGTTGCTGCGCAGGGGATTGCTGATTTGCGATCAATGCGCCCGTCAAAATTATCAAAGCGAATATGCCGTATGCACCCGCGGGGATAGACTGACTAAATAGAAAACTAATGGCGACTAGGAAAAAACCAATAAACACGACCACTAAAGCATCGCGCTGTCGAATAACTTCTAAGGATTTAAAGGCAAACCCCAACAGCAATAATGACACCATGGTATCCAATGACAGCAGCGTCATCCCACTGAACATTACGCCAGCGATACCTAAGGCGATAACAAACAAACGAACGACCAGCTTGGGCTGGCCCGACTCCCCTTTTATAACGCGGATTCGCCAAAAGGTAGAAGCCAACATCACTGGAATCAACCAAATCGGCAAATAAAATGCGAATGGCAACATTACTACTAATTGGGCCGCCAGCAGCCAAATCATACCTCGGTAAGTCACCTGCTGTGACAGCTGATACCCTTTACCCAGCATAGGATGCCTCTTCTTGCGGCAGTCCAAAAAGGGCTAAAGCGGTTAAGCATCTAATTTTATGAGCTTCACCTTTGCTCGGCTGTATTTCTTTACCCGGTATTCTTAAACCATATTGTTTATGCGCTTCATGAAACTCAATAATCATAGCGGACAAATGCGACAAACGAGGTTCTGTTCCAGAGATATTGAGGCTTTGCCAATCTAACCAAATATCTTGGCTTTCATAATCCACAAATGACTTGGTATAAAGATCACCGGTTTTTGCGTATTGACCCCAGTGAATATGTTTGGGTGAATCGCCAGGCTGATATTCACGAGTGCCAGCAAAGTCGCTAGTACCTCCTGATATTTCACGCCCATCAGTCATATCATCATCAGAATTATGCTGGTCAGATGGCTGTGATATTTCAATTGGCTCAGGGTAGACGATGCCTTGAACATCCATTGACGCATAAGACCAAGCGGTATTTAACCCCGTTGGGAAACGCGTGAATATATCAAGCCGTGGCGGCGTGAAACGGCCACGTTGCTTGCTGCTGTGTGACAATTTAATGCGCGTAGATTGCTCTTCTTGTAAATTAAGCTCGACCAAATCTTCATTTTGCCAACCAAAATAGATGGCTGACTTACGCTGCTTTACGGGCCTGCTGACCTCAAGCTCCAGCACCATTTTTTCACCGGCAAAGCAGGACTCTGCTGAGATCGCTTTGATTGTCAGGCCCGATAGGTTTCGGTAGGTGTAGAAAATATTTATGACGAGTAAGGCGATCAACCAGAAGCAAACGATGTAAACCAGTGAGTTTTGAAAATTAATACCCACTAGAAATAACAAAAAAATAATCATCATCAAACCCATACTAATTTTGCTAGGCAAGATGAAAATCTTTCGTTGAGTAAGGGTCACTTCTTTCGCAGGCGGTATGCGTCGATTGACCCATTGCTGAAAGTTAAACACGCACTCCCCCGACCACGTCGACCATGTTCAGAATCTGTCGAGCGAGTTGGTCACCCTGTGTTTCGCGGCGACCCACTATCCGATGCCCTGCAACAGCTACAAACACTGCCTGAACATCTTCAGGTAATACGTGGTCACGCCCTTGGATGAGTGCCCAGCTTTGTGCACTTCTAACCAGCGCTAACGAGCCACGAGGTGATAGCCCTAACAACACTAGGTCTTGCTCGCGAGTTTGCGCCACTAGGCGCTGCACATAGTCTAGTAGGGCATCCGTCATATTAATTTTTGGCACGCGTGCCTGAATAGTCAGTAGTTGCTCCTTAGTAATGCATTGCTGCATGGCATCTAAGGACTTTCTCCCATGCTTGCCTCTTAACAACGCCCGCTCAGAACCCTGATCTGGGTAACCTAAAGAGACGCGCAGTAAAAACCGGTCTAACTGAGATTCTGGTAGCGGAAATGTGCCCGACTGACTTTGAGGGTTTTGCGTTGCGATAACAAAAAATGGATCGGGCAGCATATGGCTCTCGCCATCGATACTGACCTGCCTTTCTTCCATTGCCTCGAGCAGCGCACTTTGGGCGCGAGGTGTTGCGCGATTCAATTCATCTGCAAGGAAAATATCACTAAAAATAGGTCCGGCTCGAAAGTTAAATTCGCTAGTCTTTGCATCGAATACTGTTGCACCAATAACGTCAGCAGGTAACAAATCACTGGTGAACTGAACACGTTTGTATTCTAGGCCAAACACGTTTGATAAACCGTGCGCAAGCGTGGTTTTACCCATTCCCGGCAAGTCTTCTAACAGTAAATGCCCACCTGCTAGCAATGCGGTGAGTGCAAGTCTTACCTGATTAGATTTCCCCAGAATAACGTTATTTAACTGGGATGAGGCGAGGTTAATGAGCGCTTGGGCAGTCTGGGTCACAATGGTATCTCAGGGGTTGAGTTATTTTTATTTTCGAATCGACTTTAGAACACTATTTAGGCAAATTCAAATTGATCCGCGCAACGGTCGTACCGTTAATTTGATGTTTTTATGGAGTGATAAATTACAGATTGTAGGTCTCAGCTTGATTGAAACAATGCCTCAGAGATTTTTACAGATTGTGTTTAAATTTCCTTTTGACTTTGACCCATCAGCGAACTAATAATCCTTGCTGCAAACAAGTCAATGGAAACCCGCGCATGAGTCGTTCCTCCTATTTACAAGCCGATACAATCGCCCTGCACTCTGGTTATCAACC
>CALKXC010000112.1 GCA_938004025.1 uncultured Leucothrix sp.
CCATTAGTACTCGTTGGTGTTTGGGACATGATTCAAACCAAACGAGCAGTACTACGCTTATATCCAGTTATTGGCCATATACGCTATATGATGGAATCGATCCGTCCTGAGATACAACAATACTTTGTTGAATCGGACATTGATGGCAGGCCTATTAGCCGTGAGTTTCGTTCATTGGTCTATCAACGTTCAAAAGGACAGAGGGATACGATTCCTTTCGGAACGTTATTTGATACCTATCGTGACGGGTATGAATGGATGGGACACTCGATCTCACCATCACATATTGACAACCCCGATTTAAGAGTAAAGTTCGGAGGCCCGGAGTGTACTCAGCCATATGACGCTTCTCCTCTCAATATTTCAGCGATGAGCTATGGCTCATTAAGTAAAACCGCGATTAAAGCGTTAAACAGTGGCGCTAAAAAGGGCGGTTTTGCACATAACACGGGTGAGGGGGGAGTCAGTCCTTACCACTTAGAGGCCGGTGGCGACTTAATCTGGCAAATTGGAACAGGCTATTTTGGTTGCCGAAACGAAGTTGGTGGCTTTGATGCTGACCAGTTTACTGAAACGGCAGCGCTTGATAACGTTAAGATGGTTGAAATCAAGCTTTCACAAGGTGCAAAGCCAGGGCATGGTGGTATATTGCCGGCGGCGAAGCTAACTCCTGAGATTGCTGCCATTCGTCATGTACCCATGGGTGCTGACGTCATTTCCCCTTCTGGGCATACTGAATTTTTCGACCCTAAAGGGCTATTATATTTTGTAAAAAGGCTACGCACTTTATCAGGTGGTAAACCGGTTGGCTTTAAGCTCTGCATAGGTCAAAAAAGCGAGTTTTTATCTATTTGTAAGGCTATGGTTGAAACCGGTATCAAGCCAGACTTTATTACCGTTGACGGTGGTGAAGGTGGCACAGGGGCTTCTCCGGTTGAGCTAACCAATTCTGTTGGTACCCCGATGAGAGAGGGCCTAAGTTTTGTCCATGCTTCGCTCATCGGTTTTGGCCTAAGGGATGAAATACGACTAATCGCAGCAGGAAAAGTATTTTCAGCGTTTCATATGGTTAGAACAATGGCGCTTGGAGCAGATACCATCAATATGGCTCGCGGCATGATGCTGGCTCTTGGTTGTATTCAATCAAGAAGTTGTAATACAGATCATTGCCCGACGGGTATCGCCACACAAAACCCCGATCGTTACTTGGCACTCGATGTAACCGATAAGTCAGAGCGGGTTGCAAGATTCCATCAGGCCAATATCAAACATCTCATCGAGTTACTTGAAGCCGCTGGGATAAAAGAACTTAAGGATATTTCTCCTGCGCTTTTGATGCGAAGGATTGATACTGAAACCGTCAAAAGCTTTGCTGAACTCTATCCTCAATTAGAAAAAGGTAGCTTATTAAGTACTGAAACTACACCTTCAGCTTGGGCTGCCGACTTAGCACTTGCCTCACCAGATAAATGGTAATCAAATGATATGACTGTTTTAGAAAAAATTATACAGCGCGCTCAAGCATCACCTAAACGAATCGTCCTTACCGAAGGTGAAGATGCTCGAATTTTACAAGCTGCTGCTCGTTTAAGTACTGATAAAGTTGCGGATGTAACGGTGGTGGGTAATCTTGATAAAGTTAATGCGACCGCTTCAGATTTAGGCCTATCACTGGGTGGTGTCTCTGTGATTGACCCTTCAACCTCTGACTTGAGAGAAAGTCTGGCTCAGCTACTTCAAGCGTTGCGCGCTAAAAAAGGCATGACAGAAGAAAAAGCTTATGAGTTGGCAGGGCAGCCTTTATGGTTTGCGAATTTACTCGTTAAAGCAGGTCATCAAGACGGTGTTGTAAGCGGAGCTGTTCATACCACAGGTGATGTAGTCCGTGCTGCAATCCAAGTCATTGGTGTTGATAAAGCTTTTAAAATGATATCCAGTTTTTTTCTAATGGTATTAGACCAGCCGCATTATCCACGTCAGGGTAGCTTGGTTTTTTCTGATTGCGGCTTGGTGATTGATCCTAGTGCAGAGCAGTTGGCAGAAATTGCCTCAGCTGCAGCAAATAGCTATCAAGCTATAAATGATGATCCCGCTAAGGTTGCGATGCTGTCTTTTTCTACTCACGGTAGTGCTTCACATCCTGACGTCGATAAAGTGATTGAGGCAACACGTTTAGTTAAAGCTACCAGACCGGAACTAAGTATTGACGGTGAAGTGCAGCTTGATGCAGCAATCGTGCCGGTAATTGCCGCCAGTAAAATACAGAATTCTGAAGTAAAGGGTGAGGCTAATGTCCTAGTCTTCCCATCTTTGGAGGCTGGCAATATTGCCTACAAATTAGTAGAACGATTTGCGGGAGCGACCGCAATTGGCCCATTGCTACAAGGCTTAGCTCAGCCAGCGAATGATTTATCGCGGGGTTGTAGTGCCGATGATGTTTATTATGTTGCCGCTGTAACAGTGGTACAAGCACAAGCTTAAGCTTGTTGAATAACGTGAAAACCAAATGAGGTTTATGTGACAAATATTCTGGAAATGAAACCTGACCAAATGCTTTCCGTGCGTGAGCTTTTTGGCATCGACTTAGACCTTAAAGTACCTGCATTTAGTGAAAGGGATGAGCACGTGCCTGAAATAGATACGGCTTACCGCTTTAATGCTGATGTAACCTTAGCGATTCTTGCAGGTTTCATGAATGATAGAAGGGTGATGGTGCAGGGTTTGCACGGTACGGGTAAATCAACTCATATTGAACAGGTTGCGGCACGTTTAAACTGGCCTTGCACACGGGTTAATTTAGATGGCCATATCAGCCGCTTAGACCTCGTTGGTAAAGACACTAT
>CALKXC010000113.1 GCA_938004025.1 uncultured Leucothrix sp.
CCGCGGTTAGTCATGGATTCTTTAATGATTTCCGCTCGCGGCATTTTTAGAATTTGACGCTCTATGCTTTCATTGACTCGATCTGCAAATTCAGCATCGGTTGTAATCAGAATAGCTTGCGCATCTTCATCATGCTCAGCCTGCGAAAACAAATCCATAGCAATCCAATCAGGATCGGTTTTTCCATCGCAAACCACTAAAATCTCAGAGGGGCCTGCGATCATATCAATGCCAACCGTGCCGAAAACCATACGCTTTGCTGTTGCGACATAAATATTCCCAGGGCCGACAATTTTGTCCACTGGAGGAACCGATTCTGTACCGTAGGCTAACGCAGCAACTGCCTGAGCACCACCAATGGTGAATACGCGATCCACGCCTGCAACCGCAGCTGCCGCAAGTACTAATTCATTTAGCTCACCATCTGGTGTAGGTACTACCATAATCAGCTCAGCGACGCCCGCCGTCTTTGCAGGGATAGCATTCATTAGCACTGATGATGGGTAAGCCGCTTTTCCACCAGGGACATATAAACCAACACGGTCTAGCGGGCTGATTTGCTGCCCCAAAACCGTGCCATCAGCTTCGGTATACTGCCATGATTCAAGTTTTTGATGGAATGCATAGGCAACGATGCGCTCAGCTGCTAACTCTAACGCTTCTCGCTGCTCAGTCGGTATGGAGTGCAAAGCCTGCTGTAATCGTTCCGGTAATACTTCAAGCTCAGTCAGTGAAGTCGCTTGCATACGGTCGAAACGGTTGGTGTATTCAATCAGCGCTTTATCACCGCGCTTTTTAACATCAGCCAATATGCCATTTACTGTTTCAAATACTGCTTGATCAGAAACCGACTCCCATTCAAGCATGGCTTTAAGCTCAGGCCAAAAGTCAGCATCTGTCGTTTTTAAGCACTTAATATCCATCAATTTTATCCAGCAAAACAGGCCGAGAGCCTGTTAAAAATCTTTACAGGTTGCGACGCGTTTCAACCGCACTTGCCAACTGCTCAAGCACTGTAATCGTGTCATCCCAGCCAATACAAGCATCGGTGATACTCTGACCATAGGTTAAGGTGCTTTTATCAACACCCTCACCTTTCTGATTACCTGCAACTAAATGACTTTCGATCATGACACCACTAATATCATAACTACCATTCGCAATTTGATTAGCGACGGTGGTCGAGACTTTCAACTGATTTTCATGTTTCTTGCGACTATTCGCATGACT
Organism: uncultured Leucothrix sp.; assembly: GCA_938004025.1. Classification (GTDB taxonomy): domain Bacteria; phylum Pseudomonadota; class Gammaproteobacteria; order Thiotrichales; family Thiotrichaceae; genus Leucothrix. The sequence goes on from CALKXC010000113.1 coordinate 1,231, forward strand.
GAAATCAACCATCAAAGATGGCGAAAGGCCATTTTTACGTAAGTCATTTGACGCATCTTCAACACTGACAGAATCATAATTCGGACGTAATCCACCGCGCAAAATCACATGACAATCTTCATTGCCGGCTGTCGTAAAGATAGCCGAATGACCTTCCTTAGTCACAGACAAAAAGTGATGAGGATTTGCGGCCGCTTTAATCGCGTTGATAGCAATATCAACATTACCGTAAGTACCGTTTTTGAAGCCAATTGGGCATGAGCTACCTGAAGCTAACTCTCTGTGACCTTGACTTTCAGTAGTACGGGCGCCAATTGCACCCCAACTAATCAGATCTGCAACGTATTGTGGCGAGATCAAGTCTAGAAACTCAGTGGCAGCGGGCATGCCTTTCTCTGAAAGCTCCAGCAACAAGTTACGCGCTACCTTAAGGCCTTTATTAATGTTGTACTCACCCGAGATATCCGGATCGTTAATTAAACCCTTCCAACCTACACTAGTGCGTGGCTTTTCGAAGTAAACACGCATGACTATTTGTAACTGATCTTTTAATTGTTCCTGTAGAACAGACAGGCGATCTGCATACTCATGAGCGGCTTTAGTATCATGAATCGAGCATGGCCCTACAACGACCAACAATCGATCATCTTCACCTTTGATAATTCGATGCGCTTCTTGGCGAGCTTCGACGACCGTCTTGGTTGCCGCTTCTGTAATTGGAAATTCCCGTAGCAATTCATCGGGAGCCATTACCTTTTCCATATCGGTAATACGTAGATCATCTGTAACGTGTTTCATAAATCCCCTTTAATCCTTAGCAACTGCAGCCGAAACTTTATCAATGATATTTTTCAACTGCTTATGTTTTGTTTTCATTGAAGCTTTATTGACAACCAAGCGCGAGCTGATATCAGCCATATGCTCTTGTGGCACTAAGCCGTTAGCTCTCAAAGTATTTCCTGTATCAACCACATCCACTATACAGTCGGCAAGGCCTACAATTGGCGCTAGTTCCATTGAACCGTAAAGCTTTATAACCTCAATCTGCCTTCCCTGCTCTGCAAAATAACGACGCGCGCAGTTTACAAATTTCGTTGCCACCTTTAACTGACCTTCAGGCAAAGGTACATCTTTCAATCCAGCCGTCATTAACTTGCAGCAGGCAATGTTTAAATCAAGCATTTCGTAGAGACCATCGCCCCCATGCTCCATTAAAACATCTTTCCCAACAACGCCTAAGTCTGCCGCACCATACTCAACGTAAGTCGGCACGTCAGTCGCGCGAATAATCACTAGCTTAATATGCTCAGATGTCGTATCCAAAATCAGCTTTCGACTTGTTTCAGGGTCATCGAGCGCTTCGATGCCGGCTGCCTTTAACAGAGGCATCGTCTCTTTGAAAATACGTCCTTTGGAGAGGGCAATTGTAATCGTTTCAGTCATAGTATCGTTATTCCACGCACTTTATTACGGGTAATTTCCCGCCAACGGTAAAGCTGATCTTTACCGAAAAACAAATGCGAATCATAACGAAATTAAGGGCGAATAACACCCTGCGATTAGCCTTACAAACGACCTTACGGGAATTTTGGAAGACTACTGCTTCAAGAGAGGCTTCCAAACGCCGTCAGATAAACCTTCGAGGGGTTGGTAACGAGTTTTATAATTCATTTTTGAACAATCTTTAATGTAATAGCCAGGATATACATATTCTAAATTTTGCGCTTTTGCAAAATCCATTTGCCATAACAAAGCAAATACACCTAGGCCTCTTTTACTGCCTTTAATAGGGTCAAAAAAGGTGTATACCGCTGAAAGCCCAGATTCCAAACGATCAACTGCTGCAACACCGATAAGCGTTTCTTGATCAAAAAACTCTACAAACAGCGTGTCACACCAATGAGCGGTTAAAAAATCTTTTACTCCGTCGGCATCGGTGTCTTGATGGCGACTTTTCAAATAGTCTGCATAAAGTTCCACATAATCAGCCTTAAAGCCATCTTCATTTAAAACTACTTTAAGGTCTTGGTTCATTTTTAAATTGCGGCGTTGGCTTCTGTCGGGCTTAAATTCGCTCACTTCAATTCTAGTGGTTATGCAAGACTGACAATCCTGACAATAGGGACGATAAACCTGACTTCCACTGCGGCGAAACCCAGATTTAATGAGGTAGTCATAAACGGACATATCCATTGAAAAATCGGGATCGATTACTGCGTTGCGCGCGATTTTACCGGGGAGATAAGCGCAAGTATGCATTGCAGTCGGGTAAATTTTTAGGGGTTTTGAAAAATCCATAACGGGGTAGTATTACCTTAATTCGACACTAAACGTACGAGGCTTGATTGGGGAACCTCACGACTGGTTTTAGAGTAAAACGATGTAACTTTTCCATCAATCTAAACCCTGATCGGAGGCAAGCCCAAAAGCTACCATCCGACCGAGGGAACCTTAACAAAAATTTTTATTTAGTAAGAGGCTACCAATCCGGAATCGCCTCTACAATTGGTATATTGTTTTTTCCCTGCTTTCAACATCTCCTCAAGAGACGATGTTGCAGGGTCACCATACAAACCAATCCATAGCTCCGTCAACTGGTTCTTTCGATCGCAGCGTAAACCCACTGATTTAGACGCGCCTTTTCCAAAGCTTTCTTCCATTGCTTTGCGTATTTTCTTTAATGTGATTTTCTTACCTTTCAAAGAGGTGATTAGCTCATCAACACTTCCTTTATCGATTTCTTTGGCTAAGCGAATCGAATCGGCATAATAGGTCTCAGCATCGGCGCTATAACATGTGCCATGCTTGATCCACTCATGACGCTGGAGGTTTGAACTAAACCCGGGCATGTATTTCTTAAGCTCGTTTTTGGTTTTAGAGGACAACTTTAGAGGCTTCAAAAGATCCCAACGCCCTCTTCTATCGATGGTTTTATCAGCATCGCTCACGCCGCAATAAGCGTTATCTTTGGGTTGTGGCCACAATCCGTGCAGCGACAAATGCTTTGAACTGTACTCACCGCGTTTAGCACTTCTACATTCCTTTTTCCTACCATGAGTTGCACAAAAGCCTGGCTGCCAGCTCATTGCTAATAAATAGTGCTTTGCTTTAGCTTTACGCGCTTTCTTTACTATCGGCGCTGGTTTTGGCTTGCTGCTTGAAGTAATGCGAGTAGCACTTCCATCTAAGGTTCCACAATCAACCGGCACCCACAACAACTTGCTCTTAGAAATCGCAATTTGATAATGACTCGGTGATGGTTTATTTTTCTGTTTAACCTGATATTTTTTTCCAGACTTCAAACCCGTCTTGCCAGTCTGTTTGCTGATAGATCGGTATGCATTACAGTCTTTCGTAAGCACAAAAGTCCCTTTAATACGCTCACTAGCGGTGGCGGCGGGCACCATAATAACGCTTGTTGTTACAAAAAACAGAAAGCAAAGAACGCGATTCATAAACTTATCCCAATATTGTTAGATTGTAGGTTGAGTAATTTATTTTAAGATTACATTAGTTAGGTAGGTAGATGGCCTTTATTGAAGGTTCATAATCAACTTTTCAATTAGATATATAAGTCTCGATTCTCATTTGTTTGTTACAACATAAATCAATCAGTCCTGGATGACAATATCCGGTAGGATGCTTAATAGCATAAACGCTTCGCCTCGTTGGTTAGCGGTGAAGCGCCTTTAAGTTTTGATGACGTCGGGAGGCGCTTATTCTGCTATTAATCATCCTGCTTGCATTTTTACTGACTGGAAGGTCACAACAGGAAACTTCTAAATAATTCTGTTAGAACTCCATAGGGTTGAGCTTTAGCGGGATTAGTCAATATACCTTGATATTACGGACATGAAGTCTTCTCCGTATCTTTCTAGCTTTGACTCTCCAACTCCTCCTAGGTAACGGAAGTCATCTTCAGTTTGCGGCCTTGATTGTGCCATTTCTTCTAGTGTTCTATCGTGAAAGATTACATAAGGCGGCACGCCCTGCTCTTTGGCTAACACTGAGCGTAATTCTCGCAAGGCTTCGAATAACATTTCGTCTTCTATGTGTAGCGTTACTCTTGCTCTTGGAGCGCTAGTTTTTTTACCTAGTTTTGGTATAGCTAACTTCCTTGCCCATAGCGTTTCTTCTCCACGCAATAAAGGTCTGGACTTTTCAGTCAGCTGAAGTGCGCCGTATCGTTCCATATTGATGAATAGATAGCCTTGTGCAATGAGTTGACGGAAGATACTGCGCCAATCTACTTGCGTGTGATGTTTGCCCATTCCATAGACTTTCAGCTGGTCATGACCGTTATTCTTAATACGCACATCGGTGTCTTTGCCCACTAAAATGTCGGTGACGTAAGCTACACCGAAGCTTTGACCACTTCGGTAAACGGCAGATAGCGCTTTTTGAGCATCTTCGCTGGCATCCCAAGTTTGAGGTGGGCTTAGGCAGTTGTCACAGTTTCCACATTTGCCTGGCGCTTTTTCTCCGAAGTATTCTAATATCGCACTTCTTCGGCAGCTGACGGTTTCACATAAACCCAACATGGCTTCGAGTTTATTTTGAGTAATGCGTTTATACTCCTCAGCGCCAGTGCCGTCTTGCATCATTTGCCTTAAAGTGATGACATCTTGAAGACCGTAACTCATCCACGCATTTGCGGGTTGACCGTCACGTCCAGCACGACCTGTTTCTTGGTAATAGGCTTCTATGTTTTTTGGTAAGCTCAAATGTGCAACAAACCTTACATCGGGCTTATCAATTCCCATCCCGAAGGCAATTGTCGCAACGATAATGATACCTTCTTCTCGCAAAAATCTGGCTTGAGTGTGCTGTCGTAGCTCCGCGGGTAAACCAGCATGATATGGCAGTGCTTCTCTCCCTTTTCCACTAAGCCAGTCGGCCGTAGCTTCCACTTTTTTACGTGATAGACAGTAAACTATACCCGCATCGTTTGGATGATTTTCATTAAGGAATCTTAGCAAACGATCTCTTGGGTTTTGCGCGTCGGACAATGCGTAGCGGATATTAGGCCGATCAAAACTGTTAATATAAATTTTGGCATGATGCAGCTGCAACTGCTCAATAATTTCCTGTCGAGTCCTCTCATCAGCAGTTGCTGTTAACGCAATCCTTGGGATATCGGGGAATCGATGAATTAGAATATTGAGCTTTTGATATTCTGGCCTAAAATCGTGACCCCACTGGGATACACAGTG
>CALKXC010000114.1 GCA_938004025.1 uncultured Leucothrix sp.
AAGTTCGTCATCAACATAGTATTGGCAGTAATTCCCTTCATTTTCATCTTCAAAATTAAAGTCAAATTCGAAAATACCTTCACCATCAACTTCAGCGGTTAAATAACTAAAATCATCGGTGTTCAGATTGCTTGAATCAAGATAGAAACCATCATCCTCAAACGCCCAATCATCATCAGCATACCAATCAAAATCATCGCCCATTTCACCAAATTCATCATTTAAAGCGGCTAGGTTCAAACCAACCAGCTCTATATAGACACTGTTGCCATCGGCCAAGTCGATAATGATTTCGGATAGGGTTTCTTCAGTGTTGTCTTCTGGCTTATAAGTGAGTGTTAGCTCGCATGATTCACCTGACTCTAAAATGCCTGTGCAGTTATTATTACTAATAGCGAAGGCGGTATTGTTGGTGCTGATGCTACTAAAGTTGATTGCAGTATCCGTTATATTTTTAGGAATGATCGTAACGGTTTCTTCTTTTCCAGATAATGAAATAAATTCAATAAATTCCGGCAAGTTCAACGATTCAGCGCCTGATAATTCTGGCTCAACTGGCTCAACTGGCTCAACTGGGTCAACTGGATCAACTGGATCAACTGGATCAACGGAAGTTCCGATTTGTTGGTTTATCCAATTGTTGTATTTTTCAGCTCTAGCATACACCCCAGGGAAGTCAGGAAGCGCACAGCCCTCACCAAAGCTAACAATTCCTACCTGATGCCATTTTCCATCACGTTGCAAAACTAATGGGCCGCCGCTATCCCCTTGGCAAGAATCCTTTCCACCTTCCTTAAAGCCTGCACAAACCATGTTTTCAGTGATCTGAATACCGATTTTTTCATAGCTTGATTTACAACTTGGATCGCTAACCAATGGTACTTGGACTTCAAACAGCTTTTCTGGGAACTGTTCCCCTGTTGTACTTTGGTTTCCCCAACCCATAACCGTCATAGGTGTGCCAACAGCTAGAGTACTCATAATGTCGCTACTTGCCCGAATCACTTGGCTGTTACCCACTGGTGAGGCCAGCTTTAACAAGGCAATATCATTATCATCACCATACTGAGGGTGGATAATAATTTGAGAGACCTGTCTACTTTGTTCTCCGATGTCTGCTTGTTCAGTATTATATTCACCGACAACAACGCTGACTCCCCCAGCCGTTTCTTGCTCAACGCAATGAGCAGCGGTCATGATCCATTGCTTATCGATTAAGCTGGCACCGCAAAAATGTTGTCCATTGCTTTTTAAGCTAACCATCCAAGGGTAAGACTGCGAAGTGGCCTCAGTTCCGCCGATAATTCTAGTCTGTGGTATGGCATAGGCTTGAGTGACTGCCAACGCAATACTAGCTCCAAGTAAACTTCTTTTTAACTGTGTTGATCTCATAAAGCACCTTCCCATTGTGTGTGATAATTTAAGTGGGAAATATTCCCTCTTGCGGATTAATAATGTGTGGGAAAATATCCCACGTCAACACTTTTTTACAAAAATGTAGCTTTGGATTAGAGATCTAATCGTCTTTATATGGACTGGTAATATTTTAAGTTTCTGATAAATAATGGTTAATTTGCCTTTAGCGTGGTTTGTCAGAAATTTTAAATAAAATGGGAAATATTCCCACGACGTGTTAATATGCGGCTATGAGTGAAGAGATAGACACAGCGAAAGCGGGTATTCCCCAAACGATGATGACGGCGGTACGTAAAGTGCTTAGGCCATTAGTGCGCCTGCTAATAAATTTCAGAATTACGTTTCCACAGTTATCTGAAATCCTAAAAAGTGTTTATGTCGAAGTGGCTAATGAAAATTTTCGACTGCCAGACAAAGCACAGACGGATACACGCCTAAGCCTTTTAACGGGTGTGCACAGGAAAGATATCAAGCGTTTACGTAATCAAGTGACAACCGACCAAACGACGCCATCTAATGTAGACATCAGTACTCGAGTCATTGCTCGCTGGATAGGAGAGGCTGAGTACCTTGATGACAATAAACAACCGCTTGTATTGCCGCTATCGGCGGATGAAGGCAAGCCAAGTTTTGAAGCGTTAGTTGAGAGCGTTTGTAAAAAAGACATTCGACCCAAAGTAGTGCTGGATGAATGGTTAAACCAAGGCGTAGCCGTTGTTGATAATGCTGGTCAGGTTAAATTAAACACGGAAGCGTTTATACCTAGTAAGGGTTTCGATGAAAAAGCTTTCTTCCTAGGGCATAACATTTCAGATCACTTGTCTGCTGCAACGACTAATCTGATTGGCGAAGAGTCTACTTTTTTCGAACGCTGTGTTTATTACGATGGGCTAAGTGATGATTCTATAGAGAAGCTTCAGGAAGTCATTGCGGATAAAGGCATGAAGACGTTGCTTGAAATCAATGAGTTGGCCATGCAGCTAAAAGCCAAAGATTTAGCAAAAACGGAAAGTAAAAAGAGAATCAATATAGGGTTGTACGCCTTTCATGAACTTGAGGATAAAACACATGATTAGTTTGATAAAAAAAATCCCATCGTTAAGGGGTAAAGCACCAATCATCTTAGTTTGTATCCTACTCAACGCATGCGGTTCGGACTCTCTACAGCTTGCCAATGGAATCGGGGGGACAGGGATTTCAGTTGGAAGATTGACCGGGTTTGGCAGCATGTATGTTAATGGCGTTAAATTTAACACCGATAATGCAACCTTTATTCGTGATGGAGTTGGCTCTAAATCTCAAGGGGATTTCAGCACGGGGGAAATTGTAAGAATCAATGGCACAATAGATAGCAACAAAACCACTGGCACAGCTAACGAAGTTATTTTTACCGACTTGGTGGAAGGCGTGGTTACTTCGGTTGCTTCTGGGAAATCAATCGAAGTATTAGGACAAAAAGTAAATACCAACAGCCTCACTGTTTTGCATGGTTTTAATAAGCTGTCTGAACTAAAGCTCGATAACGTACTCGAGGTGTCAGGCTTTAGCGTTAACAATCAAATACTAGCCAGTAGTATCAAGTTGATCAGTGAGACCTACGTG
>CALKXC010000115.1 GCA_938004025.1 uncultured Leucothrix sp.
CCTCGAGTCGTTTTAGATTGAAAGCTTGATATACGCACGTAACCAAAACCTTCTTCAAGGAAGCGCTGCTTTACACTGCTTACCTGAATAATGTCGCGAACAACTTTAATCGTAAACGGTGAATCTCTGCCCTCACGCACAATCATCAAATTGATTGGCTGGCCTGGCTTACCACGCATAATTTTTACAGCATCGCCTAGGGTTAAGCCTTTAACAGGTTTATCATCCAAACGGATAATCAAGTCGCCTGCCTGAATGCCTGCTTTTTGTGCTGGTGTATCATCAATAGGCGAAATAACTTTAACAAAGCCATTTTCCATCCCTACTTCAATACCTAAGCCACCAAACTCACCAGAAGTTCCCACTTGAAGCTCAGTAAACGCCTCTTCATTTAGGTAAGCAGAATGGGGATCCAACCCAGTCAGCATACCACTGATGGCATCATCCATTAACTTCTTGTCATCGACTTCTTCAACGTAATCGCTTTTGATACGCATGAAGACTTCCGTGAATTTTTGAAGCTGCTCTAGTGGGACTTTGCTGCTAGATTTAAAAGCATGAACACTCAAACTTGCAGTACCCGCTACCCCAAGCAAAGTACCAACAACTAAGCCCGTTGTAAGCGTTTTATTCAATTTGATTTGCATATATTCTCCAGTAAAAACACCTAAGATCAACTTAAGTGTTGGAATCTCGCTCGTTATTATTTTCAAGTTGACTTTGTGTATTGAGTTTAAGCATTAAACCAACCCTTTGCACTTCGTTTATTAGTAAAACTCCTAAGAAATACGTATTCATTCACATATCAGACTTAAGAAATGCTTATTTGCACCATCTAGCAGGGTTTTTTGTTGAAGCTCCTTTGCGAATTTCAAAGTAAAGCGCATTTTGCTCTTGTCCCCCTGAATTACCAACAGCCGCAATCACTGCCCCCGCTTTAACTACATCACCGGTTTGGCGATAGACCGCTCGATTGTAAGCATACAGCGTACGGTAGTTTTTATCATGCTGCAAAATGACCACATAACCATAACCTCTAAGCGGCCCAGCATACTCAACTTTACCTTCAGCCACTGCATGAACTCTTTGACCACCAGGCGCTTTAATCAACACGCCTTTCCATTTTTGCTTTTGGTTTCTTCGACTGCCATATTTTTTATAGATTCGCCCTTTTACCGGCCAAGAAAGGCGACCTCGTAATGAGGAAAACGGCCTATTCGCAACAAAATTCAATGATGTTTTTTTACCTGTGCTTCTTTTAGGCTTGCTTGCTTTGGCTGTTTTTGTCGCTTTCTTCGTCGCAGCTTTCTTTTGTGCTTTTGCCTTTGCTGTGGCGCGTTTAGCTGCTGCTCTAGCCTTCGCTTTTTGCTTTCGAATCAGGTCGTCAAACACTGCCTGCAGCGCCGCTTCCTGCTTTTTTAATTTATTTAATTGCGACTGTTTGCTAACAACGACCGATTTGGATTTTTTTAGCGCCTTGGCATTGTTAGCAAGCTCTTTTTTCAAACTCACTTTATCTGAAGTCAGACTATTTCGAAGCTTCTGGAGCCTCTGTTTGTCTTCAATGATACTCCGCTCAATATCCTCTGCCTTTGCTAAACGCTTACGCACTCCTTGAATGCGTTTCACACGGCTACGATTCAAGTACTCGAAATACTTGCTCGTTCGGCTAATATCGGAAGGGTCATCTTGCTTGAGCAATAACCGCAAATGAGACTCTTCACCAGAGCTATACATCGCTAGCAGCTGCTTCGCCAACGCCTCTTTTTCAAGCTTAATCTCTTGGGCGAGGTTTTGCTTGGTCTGATTAGACTTGATCATTTGCTGGGTAATTAACGAAATTTTTTGTTCAGTTTGATACTGCTTTCGTGACAGTCGATTAATCTCAGACTCGTTTTTCTTAAGCTCTGCAGCAATAGAATTCGTTTTTTGCCTAGCCTTTTTCAATCCAACATTGGCTTTAGAAATTTGGGCTTTTATTTTTTCCTGTTTGGTATCTGCATGAACTGCTGTCGACAATGAACACGTCGTCAGAAGCAAGCATAGCAATATTAGTCGATTGACCAAAACATTTACCTAAAAAATGATATTTTTAATATTAAGTCAATATTTGAATGCTTGTTTAAAGTATCAACACTGACTTTGCATTTTATCTATATTAAAGTATATGAAGAGACTAATCTATTGTAAGCTTCAGCCATAGGGTGAACAAACTTTACAGGGGTGTAACAAAACAATGAAAAACTCACAAAGCCCAGCATTCAATAACGCCGACTTAGCGGCTCGAGAAAAAGATATTGAACAGGCTTCGCGATCACTAAAAGCAATCTCACATCCACTAAGACTGAAAATTCTTTGTGTGCTTGGCGACCATGAAGTCAGCGTGCAAGATATTGTGGATTCTGTTGGTACTTCACAAAGTAATATTTCACAACACCTCGCGATCTTAAGGGATAAAGGGGTGCTTGGCTCTAGAAAAGAAGCGAATAAAGTCTTCTATCGTGTGGCCGATGCGAGAACCCTAAAACTCTTAGAGTTGATGCAAGAAATCTTTTGCCAGCCGCGCTAAGGGCACTGTTTAAACTCATCGTTTCAATCCAACAAATTATCTTTATAAGCATGCGAAGCTTTACCAAAGGCAACGCAGACGGTATCTTATCGCCCTAACTTTTCATAACACGGTTTTAACATGCAAGAGTACCTCGATTTTGCCCGCAACAACCCCCTACTATTTTTAGGTTTTTTTGCCGTTCTAGGTCTTATCATCTGGACAGAGCTAGGGCGCATCGGCAGAAAGCACAATATGCTACCCGTCAATAACGCGGTCCGTTTAATGAATGATGACAAGACGGTTATTATTGATGTTCGCGACGACAGCGAAGTAGAAGGTGGCGTCATAAAAGGTGCTAAGCATATTCCATTAGCGAATCTTACTACCCGATTAAGTGAGCTGGAGAAATTTAAATCAGACCCCATTATTGTTTATTGTCGAACGGGAAATCGCTCTGGCGGTGCCTGCAAAACCCTTACAACGGCAGGTTTCGAGAATGTAAACAATCTTGAAGGCGGTATTATGGCTTGGGAAACTGCATCCCTACCACTCGCCAAAAGATAAAAATTTGGAAATATACTATGAGCGCTAAAGTTGTAATGTATAGCACTCGCTTCTGCCCTTACTGTATGCGAGCGAGGAGCTTGTTGAGCAACAAAGAAGTGAGCTACGAAGATATTGATGTTGGCGGCAACCCAAAGCTACGACAAAAAATGTATGCATTAAGTGGGCGCGACTCTGTACCGCAGATTTTCATCAATGACGAAGCGGTTGGCGGCTATGATGATATAGCCTTATTAGACAGACAGGGTAAGCTTGATACTATGTTGGCAACGAGCGCTTAAGCACTCAGCGCTCCGTGTAACCATCAAACACTTATAATAAACTACTATTGAAACAGGAATCATCATGGCAGAAGAAGGACAGGCAGTAGCCGCAGAAGCAGCTGAAGAACCACAGTTTGTAATTGAGCGCATTTACATTAAAGACGTCTCATTTGAGTCGCCAAATAGCCCAGCTATCTTTACACAAGAGTGGGACCCAGACACTAATCTTCAGCTAAATACTCAAGTGACGCCTCTATCGGAAGGTCACTATGAAGTAGAGCTTATGATCACCATTACAGTCAAAAGCAAAGAAGAAACTGCTTTCTTGGTTGAAGTGACTCAAGCAGGCGTTTTCAAGATTACGGGCTACCCAGCTGAACAGCTTAATCATCTACTGGCGAGTTATTGCCCAAGCAACCTTTTCCCTTATGCTCGCGAAGCGATTGCTAGCTTAATCTCGAAAGGAAGCTTCCCTGAGATGCATTTGTCACCCATCAACTTTGATGCACTTTATGCTCAGCGCATGGAAGAAGAGCAAAAAGCAGCCATTGAAAATGGTGGACAGGCAGAGGCTTAATGTCTCGACCGGATAATTTTTCGGTTTATGGAGCGGGCTCATGGGGGACCGCTCTAGCCATTCAACTAGCACGAAATGGCATTGACACTTCGCTTTGGGGCCATCG
>CALKXC010000116.1 GCA_938004025.1 uncultured Leucothrix sp.
GACGATGGAACTTTCTAGCGTAGCCTGATACTCAGCTGGGATCTCTATGCCGAACTTACTCACCAAATAAGCCGCTGCAGTTGCAATCGCAGCCCCAATCACCTTACTTTTATAAACAGGCTTTTGCGAACCGGTTTTAACGGTTGATTCAGATCGTTGGCGTGGTTGACTATTTTTACTAGATCTCTTTCTTTTCTTTCTTTTTACATGCGCCTCTGGCTCACAAGACAGCTATTACATGACATTCACTATCGAATGGCTTGATTCTTAGTTTTCAACAAACTCTATTAAGCCATTAACGAATAGAAGTATTGGTAAACCATTTCCTCAGAATCCCAATCCCTGCTAAACCTGCTAAGACGATGGAACTCTCTAGCGTTGCCTGATACTCAGCCGGGATCTCTATACCGAACTTACTCACCAAATAAGCCGCTGCAGTTGCAATCGCAGCACCAATCACCTTACTTTTATAAACAGGCTTTTGCGAACCGCTTTTAATGGTTGATTCAGATCGTTGACGTTGTTGACTATTTTTACTGGATCTCTTTCTTTTCCTTCTTTTTACATGCGCTTCAGGCTCACAAGATTCCCACATTGCACATTCGACTTCTCTTCGATTAGCCAAGCCATCACTGACCTGCTTTTGTCCAGCAACCGTGACAATATTCCATTTTCTCATTTCGTTTGAAACGGCCGAGTAGTCACCACGATTGAGCTTTTTAAGTAGGGTACTATTTTTAAAAGCACCGTTTCCTACATTAAAAACGAAATGCACAAGCGCATCAAACTGCCCTTGAGCTAATGGCACTTTAACTAAGCGATTGACCAACTTTTCTCGTGAAATCAGATCATCTTGCAGTAAACGCTTTATATTTTTTTGGCTGATGCGGTTATTTCTCATGTCGATTATCGAGCCATCGCTGAGCTCAATTTTTCCACTAGAGATTTCAGAACGAGTCAGGCAATGACCAACACCAATCGTAGGAAGTCCTGCTTGATCTATATAAGTCTCTTGCTCACTTCCCTCTGAATCAATAAGGGTTTGAAGGCCTTTATCGGAGATTTTCATATCTGATGGCATAGCGATTCCTTAGCAATGCTTGTCAAATATTTATTGGTGGTTTAACAAGCAGAAACCGTTCAGATATCGGGTTTTCCTTTAACGTCAGAAAATGTCGTTCGACATTCTGGGAAGATCGAACACCCCCAAAACTGTTGTTTTGCTTTGCTAGTACGAAGAACTAAATGGCCTTTTTTGCAAACGGGGCATTCGATCGGCTTCACTTTAATTTTCAACCCTTTAAGCTTTGCTCGTTCAACCTCTTTTGCAATAATCATGTCAACATCGCTAATGAACGTCTGATAATCCATTAAACCGGATTCTATTTGTTTTTGTTTTTCATGCCATAAAGCGGTCATGTCAGGCTTCACCGCAAAATCGGGCAAAGCATCATAGAAATCTTTACCAATTTTTGTGCTGATAACGTGACCACCCTCTTCAGTAATAAAACCACGGTTGAACAAGGTTTCGATGTGCTTATCACGAGTCGCCGGTGTACCTATCCCTCCCGCCTCATCCTGCTTAGCAGAATCTTTTTCTAGCAACAGCTTTTTGATAGCTGGATCAGTCACGTAATGAGCAACCCTTGTTAAATCCTGCAGAAGCGTTTTCATGGTATAGCGTTGAGGACCTGCCGATGCCTTACTAATCGCTGACACTTCGGAGACCTTGCCATAATCAAATCGCGTAATAAACTCTAGGTTTTGAGAAACATCCGATACGTCAAACTCGTTGCCGTTACTCAACACACCGAGTCCTTCGCTTTCGTACTTATCGCCCAGTAAGTCTCTCCACCCTTTCTGCACAGTCACGTGCCCAACCGCTTTAAACTGATGCTTGCCAAGGTTAAAAGTGATCGTCGTTTCTCTCACCACTTCGTCTTTGTGAAACTGTGCTAAATAAGCACGGAGGATAAGATCATAAATATGCTTTTCAGGTTCACCCAAACGATCTTTACTAGGGGCATTTAGGGTAGGAATGATTGCATGGTGTGCCGTCACTTTATCGCTATTGAAAGCTTCGCTGCGATGGGACTTGTCACAGGCCTTAGTCAGTGCAGAATAATCAACCGAGAGTGCCTCAATCAATGCAGGTGCTTCTCTAAATCTTTCGTTACTCAGATAACGTGAATCACTTCGGTGATAAGTAATCGCCATGTGCTCATCGCGCAATCTCTGAGCGATTTCATGGACTAAGCTTGGATGATAGCCATATTGGCCAGCCGCTTCGGCTTGCAAGCTCAACAAGCTATGGGGCAACGGCGGTGGGCAGTTCAGGTCCTCGGTTTCAACAGATTCTACCGACACATTTTCATTGGCAATGTCTTCAACAATGCGGTCTGCTTGGCTCTTTTTAGAAAAACCAAGAGTCGCTTCTTCGGGACTTAAAACCTCACTCACTAAATCTAACTGTCCGGAAGCCTGAGAAGCCGTTTCCTCTGGCTGTGAAAAATATCGACAGCGAATCTTTTTATTTCGAATGCTAACTTCAGCCTCAACATCAAAATAATTAGTCGGTTCATAGGCTGCATGTGCTTTGTCCCTCGACACAATCAAACCGAGTATTGGCGTTTGTACCCTTCCCACAGATAAAACACCAATATAACCCTGCTGCCTTGCCAGCAAGGTATAAGCTCGAGTCAGGTTAAAACCATAACGTTGGTCACAAACAGATCGCGCTAATGCCGACAAAGACAAGCCCCTATAGTCCTTATTGCTGCGCATACTAAGGGAGGCTTTAAGGATAGCCATGGGGTTATTATCATTAACCAGCAATCGAGCCATCGGTTTTGACTCAAGCCCCGCAAATTCAATTACTTCATCAACCAATCTCTGCCCTTCCGGGTCAGGGTCTCCTGCATTGACAAGCTCATCAGCCTGCTTAGCAAGTTCGATGACAGCGGCGAGTTGTTTCTTATGGCGATCATCAGGTAAATAACTGATCGGCCAACTCATCGGCAAATCGTCTAGCGACCAGGTTTCGTATCGGTCATCATATTCTTGAGGGTTTCCCAGCCGTAAAAGGTGCCCTGACAGCCAAGTTACTTGGTCGTCATCTAAGTTAAAGGAGGCACCACTTGGCTCTGTAGGACCACCAAGCGCTTTAGAGATTGATAAAGCCACATCTCTTTTGGGAGCAATAAACAAACGCATAGAAATCTCAACGGTTACGGGTGTTTACATAATACCTATGTGGGGAAAAATATCCTCAAATAAAAAAGCCTCACGGGTAGGGAACCGGAGGCTTTGTGCGTACCTGATAATAATCAAGGGCAGTAGATTGGCACCAGGGTGGTTTACGCGACGAGAAGCAAGTTACTTCTCAAATTGTAATCACACTTATTTTTATATTGAGTGAAGATTTCCTCCTAAATTTTGCGAACAAACTAACTAATTAAGGAAAAAGTACTATAACTCAAAATGTTCTCTTTTTGTATCATTATTTTTGTTAAAAATAATTTAGAGTACAAATTTAAAACTTACGTTACGTATAGTTCAAGTGATATGCTGCTAAGAAATACCCACTCAGAGACACTTATGAAGACGGTTTATACCCACGAGAATAATGCTTTAGTTCAGAACGCAAAAAACCTTCTAGAAAATGAAGGAATCGATGTTGTGTTGAAGAATGAGTTTGCGTCAGGTGGTGCCGGTGACCTCGTACCTAATGAAACCTGGCCAGAACTTTGTGTCATCGATGAAAACGATTATGAGAAAGCAGTGGGCGTTTTAAAGTCACTGACGGACAAGCAAGATAGACCTGACTGGGTATGCCAACAGTGCAAAGAACCTAATGGTGCGATGTTTGAAAGTTGTTGGAATTGTCAGGAAAACGCATAAGCCTGAGCACTTAATCGATAGTTAAACACACAATCTTTAAGGGATGATTGTCATCGAACGAAGGAAAGTCTTTATGACAGTGCAACCAAGTCACCTCACTCACTGAGCGACCTTGCTTTTCTACACAGCGGACTAAGCTTTTAAACCAAACATCTTTATCAACTTTCGCAACGTTGTTGCAGCAAATGATCTGGCCACCCTGCTTCGTACTTAATACCGCAGGCTTAAACAAGCTTTGGTAGTCATTGATTAAATCAACCGTACCGAAAGCACTTTTGGCAAAACGTGGCGGATCTAAAAACACAAGATCAAACTGCGACGCTGACATTTTAAGATAAGCCGGTAGCTTCTTATTATTGCGACTCGTGACTTTTAGACCCGCTAACTGTCGCATCGCAGGAAACGCATCGCTTTGAATAAACTGGCAAACCGACTCAACCCCGTTTAATTCCGCGTTCTTTTTACCGGCCGCCAAAGCAAATGATGAGAAATCAACATTAACCACTCGCCGCGCACCGCCAACAGCTGCGGCCGTACCGATACCACAGGTATAGGCAAACAAATTTAGAACGCTTTTTTTGCGACTATTCGCTTTAAAAAACTCTCGACCCACACGCATATCTAGAAACAACAGCGGATCTTGGCCTTCATGACGTAGTTTGCTGGTGTAATAAATACCATTTTCACAGATTACTTGCTCAGAACGAGCAAAAGCCTCAGTTTCAGGATCTAGTTCATTAATGATTCGTGAGTTCTTTTTAGATCGATCGTTGTAAACAACTGGCAACTCAGCAACCTCTAGCAAGACTTGATGAATAGATTTTAGGTCGTTTTCATCGAGTGTTTCGTGGAAGGTTTGAATTAACCATGCATCACCGTAACGGTCGATGTTAAGGCCATTGACACCTTCAACTGTGCCGTGGAATACACGAAAGCAGTCAGTGCTTGTTGAACCTGATGGATTTGATATTAGTTCACCAATAAGATCAGCGCGTTTTGCTAACGCGGTTTTAAGTAAGGATGTTATTGGCATGGTATGGAACTCGTTTCGTATTAGTGCTGTTTGGCAGTGGATAATGCCATAGAAAGCAGCTACTTAAAACGTAGTTTTAAGGAAAAGCAGGTAGGAAAGGAGAAGATACATCTATGGTGCCCAGGGCCGGAATCGAACCGGCACGGTATTTCTACCGAGGGATTTTAAGTCCCTTGCGTCTACCAATTTCGCCACCTGGGCAGGTGTAGTGCGATACCTTGTTTTGTGGAGGCTAGACCCGGAATCGAACCGAG
>CALKXC010000117.1 GCA_938004025.1 uncultured Leucothrix sp.
TAATTCGGAACATTGTTCCATTAACCGAATTAAAAAACAATAGGCAAATTTTAGCAAACAAATTATTGCAATTGGGGTGATTGACAGCGGTTGATAAAAATCCATATACTGCATTTTGGAACAATGTTCCGATTTTTAATAATGACTTCGGGGAGCTGATAATGAGTCGTACGCTAAATCAACGACGCTTCAATATTACACCATGGCTATTCCTTATGCCTGCGATGTTGATGTTCGCCGTCTATGTCGTTTACCCGATTATTCAAAGTATCTCGCTTAGTTTTTACGAGTGGGACGGCCTAGGGGATAAAGTTTGGGTCGGTTGGAATAACTACATCGAATTATTCGACGATGACAACTTTTGGACATCCCTTAAAAATAACATCATTTGGTTGGTATTCTTTATGCTGGCGCCGGTCATAGGGCTTGCCATTGCATTGTTTCTTAATCAAGAAGTCCTTGGTGTTCGGCTTGCAAAATCACTTTTCTTTTTCCCATTTGTTATCTCTCAGGTTGTTGTTGGCTTAGTATTCGCTTGGTTTTACGACCCGGGCTTTGGCTTAATGGGACACCTGATGAGCTTTGTTGGCATTGAACCCTTTTCATTATTAGGTGAAGAAAACACGGTAACTTTTGCCATTATCGCAGCAGGGCTTTGGCCGCAAATTGCATACTGCATGATTCTGTATCTAACCGGACTGAACAGCCTGAACCCTGAGCAAATTGAAGCGGCAAGACTAGATAATGCCAAAGGCTTCAAGATGCTGTGGTACATCATTTTACCTCAGCTTCGCCCCGCAACTTTTATTGCCATCGTCGTGACGGTTATTGGCGCGCTTAGGAGCTTTGACCTAATCGCTATCATGACGGATGGTGGGCCTTACGGTAGTAGTTCCGTGTTGGCTTACTTCATGTACGAGCAAAGTATTAACAATTTCCGGATGGGCTACGGCGCAGCGATCGCGACGGTATTGTTTATGATTATGAATATTTACATAGCTTTCTTCCTCTGGAGAATGCTAAAGGCGGAGGAGCGATAAAATGTTTCCAACACCACTAAAACATCGTTCAAAAACGGCCAATATTAGCTACAGAATTGCTTTGCCAATCACGCTTTTAATATGGTTACTTCCGCTACTTGCTGTGGCTTTGACATCTGTACGCTCAATCGCAGACATCAATCAGGGTAACTATTGGGGCATACCAACTGAATGGAATATGCTGCAAAACTATAGCCAGGTTTTTGAAGTAACACCCATGTGGCAATACCTTGTTAACACCTTAAAAATCACCATTCCAACCGTGATTGGAAGTATCACATTGGCTACGTTGGCAGGTTTTGCATTAGCGAAATACAAATTCCGTGGTAACACACTGCTTTTCGCATTGTTCATTGCAGGAAACTTTGTTCCATTCCAGATTCTAATGATTCCAGTTCGTGATCTGACGATTTCGTTCGGCATGTATGACACCACCATTGGTTTAGTCCTGTTCCACGTGGCTTTCCAAACGGGCTTCTGCACATTGTTCATGCGTAATTTTATTGCACAGTTACCGAATGAACTCATGGAGTCTGCGCGCTCTGAAGGCGTCAAAGACTGGCAAATATTTACCTACATTATCTTGCCACTAGTTCGTCCTGCTCTTGCTGCACTAGCCGTGCTAATCTTTACCTTTATTTGGAACGATTTCTTCTGGGCACTCATACTTGTGCAAAGCGATGAAGTTCGCCCAATTACAGCCGGACTAAGCGCCTTAAAAGGCCAATGGTTAGCGTCATGGCACTTAATCAGCGCAGGCTCTATTATCGCTGCCATCCCACCCGTGATGCTGTTTTTCCTTATGCAAAAGCACTTTGTGGCAGGCTTAACGCTTGGAGCCAATAAGGGATGAGTTCGCAACTTTTTCGCTTAGATAGCAGTGGCTCTTCACTGCTACTGCTTAGTATTGACCAAGCAATACCCGCGGTTGTTTATTATGGCGTGAAGCTTCATTGTGAAGTCGATGCTTCCACGCTACGAACAATTACTGCGGATGCGATTCCGAATGCAAAGCTTGATAGCAGAACACAACTTTCGTTGCTACCTGAGAACAGCCGCGGCTTTTTTGGTGAACCAGGACTACAAGGTCATAGAAACGGTCAAAATTTCACGCACCGCTTCACCCTAAAAAATGCTGAAACACACACTGAATCGCTTCGCTTTATAGCAAAAGATGCGGTTGCTGACTTACAGCTGGTAATCGACATCTCAGTCGACGCTAAAAGCAATGTCTTCTGCTGGAAAAACACCCTCATCAATACAGCTGAAACACCTTACACACTTGACTATCTAGGCTGCCCTACTCTGCCGGTTGAGTTATCGATGAACCAACTCACAACATTACACGGCCGCTGGGGTAAAGAGTTTCAACAACAAACCGTTGAATTAGCCGCAGGCAAATTCCAAATCGATAATCGCCGTGGCAGAACAAGTCATGAGCACTTTCCTGGACTGATCCTTGCAGAAGACTCCACCTCTGAATTATCAGGTAATGCGATCGCTGCTCATTTGGGCTGGAGTGGTAACTACCGCTTATTAGTCGATAATCTAAGCGAGTACCAACGCTATTTTCAGTTTGGTGAATTGTTACTGCCAGGCGAAGTAATCCTCAACACAAACGAGTCTTACGAAACTCCCTCTTTATACACAACAGAAACAACAGATGGAATCTCAACGGTTTCGCAACAGCTGCATCAATACGCCAGAAGTAAGTTATTACCGAAATGGACCCGAACCGAAAGGCCAATTCATTCCAATAGTTGGGAAGCGCTTTATTTTGATCACGATATAGACAAACTTATTGCCCTTGTAGATGCCGCTCATGCCACTGGCGCAGAACGATTTATTCTAGATGACGGCTGGTTTATAGGTCGTCGCTCTGACAATGCGGGGCTGGGTGATTGGCAAGTTGATGAAACTGTCTACCCAAATGGATTACACCCGCTGGTTGACCATGTCAGAGCTAAAGGCATGCAGTTTGGGCTTTGGTTCGAGCCTGAAATGGTTAATCCAGATAG
>CALKXC010000118.1 GCA_938004025.1 uncultured Leucothrix sp.
TCCAGATAAGGTACATTCTCTTGTCTTAGATTCTGTTTATCCTCCAGAGTTTAATGGTTTCGAAACGGCATTAGAAAATGGTTTTAAAGGGATTGATAAGCTTATTAATGTTTGTGAAATGGATGATCTGTGCTATTCAAGTTTCCCGGAAATACGAAAGACCTTTAAGCAAAGCTTGAACCAGTTATTAAATAATCCAATTAAACTTATAGTACCTAGGGAGAGAGCAGCCTCAGAGACTGTAACGATGGTAATGACAGCACATCGATTGATCCTACTGCTTGATTATGCGAGTTATGATTCAAGGCTTTTTGCAGATATTCCAGCAGCGATTAATGCCGTGGTAGAAAATGATGCTGCTAATAAATCGTTACTAAGTTTAGCAAGCAATTACCTTGAAATTGAACTTTACACCCAGTTCAGTGAGCCAGTTTATATGGTCACGGAATGCTCGGATAATGGAAGTTTCGGTTACTCATCATTATTGGCAAGGCTGGAGCCTTACCGTCGAGAATATCCAATGTTAGACTGGTCTAAGCAAAGTCTTTATAACCCAGAGATTTGCCATGGTTGGTTGGATGAAAAAATTACAAGTAGACCTAACACACCAAAGAAGGCAGTTGTAACCGATAAACCCACATTAATTCTCAGTGGAGCACTGGATTCCATTACTCCTCCTGATTGGAGTAGGCAACTTTCTGACGCTTTGCCTGATAATTGGTATTTTGAATATCCAAGCGCAGGTCATTCAGTGTTAACTTCGGCTCTGTGCGCTAATGATGAAGTACAGATGTTCTTAAATCCAAACCTTAAGCGCACCGCTTTTTGTAGCGTCAGCAATCGCGAGTACCAACGAAAAAGAAACACAATTCAATGGAAAGGCTTAATTAATTAACAACACGTACCTAAAAATTTAGTCGGTAAGCGAGATCAAGATAAGCTTTAAAAATTCGTTGACCATGCTGTGTAACGCCACGTGCGGTTAAGTGAGTTGCATCAGATTTTTCAAGACCATACATTGAAGTAAATGCTATGTTGTTATCTTCTCGAGAAAGCCTTTGCTGCGCTTGAACGACTTGAGGTCGCAGTTTGACGTGTGGGTGTTGTTCATCGACTCCCAAAATAACCGGTAATGATGGATTTCTCACAACAACATGTCTCATGTGTTGAAGCATACGTTTGAGGTTAGCATAGTAGTGATTGGCTAGTTGATCATTAGAGGCGTCTGTTTCCCCTTGAATCCAAGTGAATGATCTTACGTTTACTTGATTCCCCATTTGTTTAAGTAATTTGATTGATAGTTGAAGTTCTCGAATCATTCTATCGTATAAGCCGTTTTGGCCTGGTGATTTCCAAACGGTCTCAATGCTGCTGCTACCAAAGCTAAATTTAAAGATGGCAGGGTTAAATCCATACTCTTTTACAGAGCGCGCAAAGGTTACTTCTGGACCAAAATGACCTTTCAAAAAATGTCCTTCTTGCGGCCTCATATTATCCCAAAACCGCTGAGATGATGAGTAGTCCACTGCTTCAAAATAAAAAGGAATTTGTGAATCAAATTGTCTTGGATCCGCAGGGTAGGATTTTGCATCACTACGCCAGCCTTGCATGTTAGATTGTCCCGCCATGATGTGTAAATCAATGGTCGCAGCACTCAGAGGTATTGAGAGGGCTAATAAAAGCCCTCCTAAGAGGTAGAGAGAAATTGTCTTCATTTATAATTTTCAGCTTTGTTTTTGAGGTTGCTCCATATTAAATACAAAGCGCATTATTTTCTTGATACCACGTTTAACGTCTTCTAAGACTAAATAACTAACGGGCACTAATACTAGTGACAGCAACGTTGCGAATAAGATTCCATATCCTAAGCTTACAGCCATAGGTATCAGGAACTGTGCCTGAGTGCTCTTTTCAAACATGAGAGGCAATAAGCCTGCAAACGTTGTCAATGACGTCAGTAATATTGGCCTGAAGCGAGCGCTTCCCGCTTTGTTAACAGCGTCAATTAATGGAATGCCTTCACGCCGTCGCTTATTTATATAGTCGACCAACACTAAGGAATCGTTCACTACGACCCCAGTTAATGCCAGCATACCTAGTATGCTGCTGATGCTAAGCGTCATACCCATAATGCCATGGCCTAATAATGCCCCAATGATACTGAAGGGGATAACACCCATCACGATAAAGGGTTGCACATATGAGCGGAATGGAATCGCTAACAGGCCGTAAATTCCTAACAGAGCAAACATGAGTCCATAATTAAGGCTGCTGAAGGCTTCTGACTGTTCTTTAAGCTCTCCTTCAAATGTGTAATTCAGGTCAGGATAGTTTTCCAGAATCTCGGGTAGCCATTGGCCCATCTCTTCTTGGATACGCGGCATATCAACGACTTCTTTATCAGCATCTGCAGAAATGTCTAATACGCGCTGCCCGTCAACACGACGAATCCTTGAAAAGCCTTGTTCAATGGCGACGTCAGCAATTTGAAGTAGGGGGATTAAATCGCCACTACTCGTACGAATACGAATTTTTTCTAAAGCGGTGACCGAATAACGTTCCTCTTTGGGCAGTCTAACAATCACTTTAGCGTCTTCACTGCCCCGTTGAACCGTTTGGGCTTCAGAGCCAAAGATGCTGTTTCTAACCTGTTGACCTAAATCAGTGATATTGACACCCAAAAGCTCAGCTTCGGGCTTTATTTTCATACGAATTTCATCTTTACCCCCTTCAAAACTGTCGGTGATATCAAAGAGCCCGTTGTAGTCTGCCAGGCGATCTTTGATCTCTATGGACGCTGCTGAAAGTCGATCAAAATCGTTTCCACTGATTTGAATAGCCAGAGGTTGCCCGCCACGTCCAAACTCTGCTCTGAAAGATAAGCTCTCTGCGCCAGGGATATCACCAATCATTCGCTGCCACTCACGAATCATTTGGCTACTACTTACCTCAAGTTTGCGAGATTCGGGCGGAATGGTTTCAAACTGTATGCGAGCAATATTAGACTGACCACTCACTAGTTTTCGTCGGCTACCGCCTTTCGTGCCAACGGTTGTGAGGATGTGCTGAATGACACTTTCACCCGTCTCAGGCTCAATGTATTTTTCTTGAAGGATCAGCAACTGTTTCATCATGTTATCGACATGCTTGCCAGTTACTTCTATTGGCGTTCCTTCAGGCATTGTCAGATCTGCACGTACATATTCACTTTGAATTCTAGGGAAGAAGGTAAATTTATAGCGCCCTGTTGTTACACTCAAGATAGAGATAGCGAGGGCTGCAATAAATAAAGTCAGCATGAAGTAGCGAAATCTTAAAGCAACCTTGAGGAATGGTGAGAACAATCGCGCAATAAACCACTCTAAACTTCCCGCTATGCTCTGTTGAATTCTTGTTAAGATACCAACTTTTTTATTGGGATCAGGGATCGATACTGAACTCATGTGAGCGGGCAATATAAGTTTTGACTCAATTAAAGAGAAAAGTAGAACGGGTATGATAATCGCGGGAATAACTGCAAAAATCTGCCCGCGTAAACCACCAACCATGAGTAGTGGGACAAAAGCCGTCATGGTGGTTAGTACGCCAAAAGTAACAGGAACGGAAACCTCCTGGGTGCCCTGTATAGCAGCTGTTGTTGGATCTGCGCCTTGTTGTAAATGCGTGTAAATATTCTCGCCAGTTACAATGGCATCATCAACCACAATCCCTAGCACCACGATAAACGCAAATAAGCTAATGAGATTGTAGGTGACACCAATATAGGGCATTAATGTCATCGCGCCCATAAAGCTGATTGGTAT
>CALKXC010000119.1 GCA_938004025.1 uncultured Leucothrix sp.
ACCCATGTGGGATGCCATCGCTGATCACGGCGTAACACATTTGTGCGGCGCCCCCATCGTAATGTCAACATTACTCACGACCCCTGAAGAAGATAAACGTGAGCTTACCGACCAAGTTGAGTTTATGACGGCTGCAGCGCCTCCTCCTGAGCAAGTACTGGCAGATATGAAAACCGCCGGTTTTAATGTCACTCACCTCTATGGTTTAACTGAAACCTATGGCCCTGCTGTGGTTAACGAATGGCAAACACATTGGAATGAAAAAGATGCACAAGCCCAAGCGGCTTTAAAAGCGCGTCAAGGTGTACGCTATTTACCGCTTGAGGGTTTAACGGTGCTTAACCCTGATACAATGGAGCCCGTACCTGCAGATGGTGAAACTATCGGTGAGGTTATGTTCAAAGGTAATGTGGTCATGAAAGGCTACTTCAAAAACAAATCGGCTTCAGACGCTGCATTTGCCGGTGGTTGGTTTCATTCTGGTGACCTTGGGGTGATTTACCCTGATGGCTACATCCAATTAAAAGATCGTTCCAAAGACATTATTATTTCGGGTGGAGAAAATATTTCATCAATTGAAATTGAAGATGTACTTTATAAACATCCAGCTGTTTCTTCTGCTGCTGTGGTCGCTAAGTCAGATGATAAGTGGGGAGAAACCCCCTGCGCATTTGTGGAACTTATCGAAGGAATGACTGCCACATCTGATGAACTTGAACAATGGTGCAAACAACATATGGCCTCATTCAAAACACCCCGAACGTTTGTATTTGAAAGTATTCCAAAAACATCAACAGGGAAAATTCAGAAGTTCGCATTAAGAGAAAGAACAAAAGCACTCTAAAACCTCACAATCTTTGATTAAATTAAGGGACTTAGCCAAAGTGAAAATTATTTTCCTAGCCGTTATTTTATTACTCGCACCGCTCTCTATAAATGCTGAAACAACAAAGCAGAAACTTGTTCGTATGGCGACGACGACCAGTACGGATAATACTGGCTTACTAAAAGCCATTCTTCCTGTGTTTGAAGCTCAAACAGGTTATGAAGTACAGGTTGTCGCGGTGGGAACTGGAAAAGCGTTAAAAATGGGGCGAGATGGCGATGTTGATGTGGTGTTAGTGCATGCACGCAATGCGGAGGAACAGTTTGTAGCTGACGGTTATGGAACTGAACGCAAAGATGTGATGTATAACGAGTTTGTCTTAGTTGGACCAAATGATGATCCTGCAAAAATCAAATCGGCTGGAAGTATTTCAGAGGCGTTAAAACTGATTCATGATGCTAAATTTAAATTCATTTCTAGAGGGGATGACTCAGGAACACATAAAAAGGAGCAACAGCTTTGGAAATTATCCGGACTAGAACCTAGTGGTGGATGGTATTTAGAAGCAGGCCAAGGGATGGGTAAAATCATACAAATTTCAGGCGAGTTGGGTGCATATACGCTTAGCGATAGCGGCACCTGGCTAGTTTACAAAGAAAAATCTCCCTTGCAACAGCTCTATAAAGGGGATGAAGTGATGCACAATCCTTATGGAATTATTGCTGTTAATCCTAAACGACATGAAGATTTAAATCATGCAGGTGCAATAGCATTAATTAACTGGATTACCTCTGAAAAAGCACAAAAACTGATTGGCGATTTTCGTTTCTATAATAAGCAATTATTTGTACCCAACGCCCTAAATACTAAACATGAATAATACTGTTACTAAAAATAGGCGTAACGCCCTGCTGTTCATGTCAGGTATTGGCACTACATGAGAAAATCCTAATATACCTAACTTAAATAATAGGCTTGGCTAAAGTTACCCATGCCCGAATAATGAATAATAAATCCACCGAACAAAAGAATAATAATCGGCACAAGCGCTTTGAAACAACTTTGTTAGCCACTCAAGTCTTAATTCTTGCGAGCGCATTCAACGCTTATTTTTTTGGCCATCGAATCACTGATGAAAGCCAAATTTTTAGCATGTTAGGTATTCGCATTGATATTCTTTTACTCGCCATTAGTGCATTAGTCGTAGTGCCACTCGTTAGAATCTTAAGTAAAAGTAATTTAGATAAAGCCACCCTGTATTATTTTTGCTTACTGTCTTTAATCACCGCAATGATGGCATTTGTTGAAGGAGGCTTATACAGCGTTCCTATCATGTGCTTTCCGATCATAGCTATTTTTTCTGCGTTGCACACCAACAGCAAAGTGTTCTTTTCTATTTGTGCGTTCTTCTGCTCGGTCGTTGTACTGATGGCAATTAATCATGAAAGTGGATGGTATCAAGGGACTGTTAGCACCGGTGCCATGAGAATGTTTGATTTACTCATTCTCGTGTTGATTTCGGCTTACATCGCTTGGATTGTTAATGCAGACTCAAAACGTTTAATGGCCAATTTAAAGCAAGATCATTTACAGGCTCTTGAATCTAAGAAGGTGATTCAACACCTTGCTGACACTGATCCCTTAACCGGTTTAGCCAATCGAACCTTTGCTAAAAAGCAATTCGAAGCAATGCAAGATGACATGGATGCTTCCAAAGAAGAAATTGGTTTATATTTTGTTGATTTAGATAACTTTAAAAATATAAACGACATTTTTGATCACCAAATCGGTGATGAATTACTAAAAAATATTGCTAAACGCTTAAGCCGATTAATTGACACAAAAAGCCTAGTTTGTCGCCTAGGTGGTGATGAGTTTTTGCTGTTTATTAAGGTAAGAAAGCCGTTTAACTATGAAATGTTGGCTAAAGAAATTCTTATTTCGCTCTCGGAGCCGCATATCATTTTTGGCACTCAAGCTGAAGTGACCGCGTCCATTGGGATAACGGTTATTGAGGATAAACTGATCAGTTTTGATAATGCCCGCAAACAAGCTGATATGGCTATGTACAAATCTAAACAAGCGGGTAAAAATGACTTTTATTACTATAGCAAAGACCTTCATCGTGACTATATGAGAAACCTCAACATCCTCAATTGTCTTAAGGATGCGCTGAGTCAAAACTTATTCGATCTGCACTATCAACCCAAAATAGAGATCGAAACTAATCAGGTGATTGGTGCTGAAGCGTTGCTGCGTTGGACAAGAGACAATCCGGATAATTTATCACCAGGTGAATTCATACCGGTTGTTGAATCAACAGAACTGATTCACACAATCGGTGCCTGGGTTATTGAGGAAGCCTGCCTAACGTGTCAGAAATGGCACTTAGAGGGTCATGAAATATCGATTGCCGTCAATGTATCTGCTTTACAGTTAGCCCGTGCAGGATTTTATGAAATGGTTGTAGAAGCTCTGAAAGTTAGTGGTTTAAAAGCCCATTATTTAGAAATTGAGTTAACTGAGCATTTCTTAGTCCAAGAAAACCAAATTATACAATCTCAATTAAAGTCCCTAAAGAAGCTTGGGGTAACACTGGCTATTGACGATTTTGGCACGGGTTATTCAAACATGGGATACCTCACACATATGAATATTGATACGCTGAAACTCGACAGAAGCTTCATTTCTGGGATTGATAAAGCACCAACTGCTTTGGCTATCGTAAAAGTAATCAATGAAATGGCGGTTGTTTTAGGTATTCAGGTTGTTGCTGAGGGCGTTGAGGAGGAAGAGGAACGACTTCTTCTAAAGGAAATGGGTTGCTCTATTGGCCAAGGCTATTTATGGTCCAAACCATTGCCAAGTAAGAGTTTAATTGAATACCTTGAAAATCAAAAACCCATCATTGTAAACATTAAGTCGCATGACTCTTCAAGGTTAGAAAAAACGCTTCAGCATTGGTGATATGAGCTGTCATTTTAGCTGAATCCATCTTGCGTGCCATTGCGCACATCATTGCCCAGCGAGGGTTTTTAGCTAAAGTTTCCTGATGCTCGTTAATCCATTTCCAGTAAAGCCCATCCCAAATTTCACACCAGTTGCCTTCAAGATCATCATATCCCATCTTTTTTAGATATGATGAGCCCGAAAAATATGGCTTGGTTGTAATTAAGCCTCCATCAGCATTCTGACTCATTGCGTAAACATTGGGCACCATCACCCAGTCGTATGAATCAATGAATAACTCCATAAACCAGCGATAGATTTCATCAGGATCAAACTCGCATAAAAACATAAATCCACCTAACACCATT
>CALKXC010000120.1 GCA_938004025.1 uncultured Leucothrix sp.
CTTGTACGTCGTGCCGATTAACTTGTCAGGCCGGTCAATCATCTCGTGCATCTGCACAACCTCAGCCAGCGGTTTAACGCTAGCCTCAGTTGCATCCACGACTTTGTAACCCGTAATCTTGTTATTAATTTTCATTAGAATTTTCCGTAGTAACCTTCTTTGAGGGCATCGTATAAATTGGCGGCTGTATGCGTCTCACCGTCGTATTCGATTTGCTCGTTGCCCTTAGCTGTGATTGCTGACCCATCATCTAGCGTGAACTCATAGGTCGTACCCTCAAGATCCGATTCCTTAACCAAAACACCTTGGAAGTTTTCAGGGTTGAATCGAAACGTCGTGCAACCTTTTAACCCTTGGTCGTATGCGTCCATGTAAATGTCTTTGAAATCCTCAAACGGGAAGTCTGTAGGCACATTGGCAGTTTTGGAAATAGATGAATCAATCCACTTTTGAGCCGCAGCTTGAACCGCTACGTGATCTTTAGGCGTGATGTCATCGGCGGACATGAAGTAATCCGGCAATTGGTTATCAGGATCATCTGAATACGGCATTGCGTTTTCATTGATGAGTGACTGATAGGCCAATAGCTCGAAGGAAAACACATCGACCTTTTCCTTAGTCTTGCGGCCCTCGCGGATTACGTTTCGTGAGTAGTGATGAGCAAAACTAGGTTCTATGCCGTTACTTGCATTGTTAGCCAGTGATAGCGAGATCGTTCCAGTGGGAGCTATTGATGTGTGGTGTGTGAATCGTGCTCCGTAGTCGTGTATTTGATCTACAACTTCAGGCGCGACCTCTGCCAGTCTAGCCATGTAGTTACTGTAACCGCCGAACAACTGACAACCAATAACCTCATCGCCCACCTGATAGCCTCTAAGCCATAGATTAGGGCGTTTCCTTGCCATCTCTTTAGTCACCTCGAACATCTCACGCATGATTGGAGCTGCACCCTTCTCATCTGCCAGCTTCACACCTGTCGCCCATCCAGTTACAACCATTTCCCTAGTTACACGTTCCGTAAATTCCAACGACTCAGGGCTACCGTACTTCATGCGCATTAATGTAAGCGTGGAACCCAACCCTAAATAACCCATGCCATGCCGACGTTTTCGGAATATTTCCTCTCGCTGCTTGCTTAATGGCAGACCGTTAATCTCCACAACGTTGTCCAACATGCGCGTAAAGATATCCACAACCTTGTTGTACTTATCCCAGTCGAAAGCTGCATCCTCTGTGAACGCATCAGTCACGAACTTAGTTAGATTGATGGAGCCCAGCAAGCAAGACCCGTAATCGGGGAGAGGTTCTTCGCCGCAAGGATTCGTGGTCCGTATATTTTCGCAAAACCAGTTGTTATTCATCTCATTAATGCGGTCAATAAGAATAAATCCGGGTTCCGCAAAGTCATAAGTCGATGACATAATCAAATCCCACAACCGCTTAGCCGGTATTTCTTTGTATACCTTGCAAGCGACTAAACCATCGTCGTTAACTACGCAATCGTCATTAAGCGGCCAGTCACACCAGTGAATTTGCGTTGCATCATTTAGATCGTAATCGCCCTTCTCTTTTTGCAGGATCGGAAACACAAGTTTCCACGACTCATCCTTTTTTACGGCGTTAATAAACTCATCAGTAATAAGCAATGACAAGTTGAATTGACGAAGCCGCCCGTCTTCACGCTTAGCCTTGATGAAATCCATAACGTCAGGATGGCGAACATCGAACGCGCCCATCTGAGCGCCACGACGACCACCCGCAGACGATACGGTAAAACACATCTTGTCAAAGATATCCATAAACGATAACGGACCCGATGTATGAGCGCCTGCACCCGACACATAAGCGCCTTTAGGTCGTAACGTCGAGAAGTCATATCCGATACCACAACCAGCCTTTAGCGTTAAACCCGCCTCATGCACTTTGCCGAGAATATCATCCATCGAATCATGGATAGTGCCGCTTACCGTGCAATTGATAGTGGATGTGGCAGGCTTGTGCTCGTTAGCGCCTGCGTTTGAAATGATACGACCGGCAGGAATAGCTCCATTGTCTAACGCCCATAGGAACTGTTCCCGCCAGTATTCGTTATCTTTCGGCTCTACATCGGATAGTGCTTTTGCAACACGTTCAAACGAATCATTTATCGTCTCGTCAACGTTGCTGCCGTCTTTAGCTTTAAGACGATATTTCTTATCCCAAATATCTATCGACGTAGATTGAAGTGGAATGTTTGCTACTGGATTGTTTGAAGTCATGTCTAGTTTTTAATGTGCTGGTGAATTTTTAAGCCTGCATTTTCTGCTTGCTTAAGCATGTTCGCGGAACCTCTGGATTTTCCATCCCAGATTAATATCAACGCGTCTGCGTATTCCGCCATTTGCTTATTGCGGATTGGGCCTGCCGCCTTCCCATGCTCGCCCCACTTGGCAGGGAATCGTTCAACATGAACATACTCGGGATGGCATTGCGCCCAAAATTCCCCAGCGTTATCTATTCCAGCAGCACCGCCAGAAACAACAGTTTCAATGTCTACACCAAAACCCGACTGATTTATTATTTGAGCTACCTCATTAGGGTGTAGGTTTATATCCCTGCCCCCTGCAATTATTACTTTCATTTCTATTAGTTATTGCCTCTTGCGAATAACCATATTTTACCGAAACAAAATGAAAGCCAGCATGTATAAATCTGTAAATTGAATTGGTTGTTTTTATTTACTCATAGCATGGCCCGCTAAAAACATGCCAAACCATAAAATCTTGAAATACCGTGTCAACGTGCATCGCGTCACATTTCATTTCAGGCATAGGGTTGCCAGTACCGACTACCCAGAAATCCACTTCCTCGGTAGGCTCTAAAGTCTCATCCACACGGACCCAAGCTTACAATAAGCCATTTTGAAATTGAACTTTCAGAACGCTAGACATTGGCTGCATTTTGACCGTCTGGTGCTCTAACAACTCAAGTTGATATTTAAATATTTTCATCACTCAATCCTCAAATTCCAATATCGGGCAAATCTTCTGCTTCTTAGCCTTGATGTATTCAACAATGATTGATGGCTCTTTCTTGGCGAATCCGACTGGGTGATGATGCCTATAGATTGCGCGTCCAAAAAGCACGTACAAGAACCAAACGACACCAGCGAGAAGCTCCGCTCCTACTCGATCACCTTCAAATGCAAGCTCGAAGTAACCATCCCATGCGAACATAAAAGCTATTGGGGCTAGCACTGCGTTTAGTGTCGCGCAAATGGCAAGGACTCCAATGGCAATCGCAACAATCAAGTACATTCCAATCAGCGGTATTTGCCAGAAATACATGCAAAAACTCTTACTCGGCGTAAACCCTAATTTTGAAATAGCTTTGTAATGCCATGACTTCTTATTGATTTTCATATTCTTATCCCTAGTCGTATTTATGCAGCCCTACGCTGCGTTGCTTCATCACCTAACGCCCTAGATTGCTCTGACGCGTTAAGACGTATTGAAAAACCCTGCATTGCTGATCTGTCTATTACTTCATTTAAATAACGGGCGAACGGCTTCGTGTTTAACGTCTTTGATCTAATCGCTCTGTCGTATGCTTTGTACAAATCGCATGGCTTAATATTTTTACTAGCTAGAACCATGTCGCAAAGCTCTCTCTCGAACTCGTAGTCATCACGCATTTTCTCATCATCATATTCAGCCGCCATAACTTTTTTTAGTGGTAGCAGAATGTGATACTTCATCTTTCCAGCTATGACAGACACATCGTAATCATTAGCATCATCACGATCAGGCCTTTGTTTTATCTGGCTGGATATCTGACCCATGATTACTTGATAGAGCTTATTGGCGACTTCTTTCCTAGATTCTTCGCCCTCTCTGAATTTTACCGTAACGACTCTATCTTTTGGAGCTTCGTGCGCGTACTCAACTATTCTGTCAATCTCGGCATTGCGCGCTTTCTCGCTTGTGTACAGCGTGAATGTCTTTGGCTCTAGTCGCTTGGGTAGATCACTCACAGCTCCACCACTACAGGCTTATTCACCGGCTTGTATTGACGGTTAACTATGC
>CALKXC010000121.1 GCA_938004025.1 uncultured Leucothrix sp.
AGTGCAGGTTCTGAAGTGATGGCGAGTGGTTCAGTCCATGTTTATGGGGCGATTCGCGGACGCGTTTTGGCAGGCGTGCATGGTGATACGTCTGCCAGAATTTTCTGCCGATCGCTAGATGCAGAGCTGATTGCGATTGCAGGGTGCTATCAACTGTTGGATGAAGGCAATACAGATTTGCGCGGAAAACCAGCAATGATCCGCTTGGATGGAGAAAAGTTAATAATTGAAGCACTGTAATTTAGGATAACAGAATCACTCTTTGTTATTATGATTGGGCTGTAATCTTTCGATCTTCAAGACAGAAGGCGAGAGTCATTTTAGGAGAACGGTATTGAGTAAAGTAATTGTTGTCACTTCCGGTAAAGGTGGTGTGGGCAAAACAACGAGTAGTGCAGCGATAGCCACTGGGTTGGCGTCTAAGGGTCATAAAACAGCAGTCATAGATTTTGATGTTGGGCTGAGAAATCTTGATTTGATTATGGGTGTTGAGCGTCGAGTAGTTTATGACTTTGTGAATGTCATCAATGGCGAAGCGACTCTTAAACAGGCAATGATCAAAGATAAGCGAGTTGATAACTTATTTATCTTACCTGCTTCGCAAACGCGTGATAAAGATGCTCTTTCTCAGGAAGGTGTTGAAGCGGTTATCGATGAACTTAAAGCAGACGGTTTTGATTACATCGTTTGTGACTCTCCTGCGGGGATTGAAAAGGGCGCATTTATGGCTCTGTACTTTGCAGATGAAGCCATTGTTGTCACCAATCCTGAAGTGTCTTCAGTGAGAGACTCTGATCGTATTTTAGGCATTTTGCAAAGCCGTTCGCGTGCTGCAGAGCAAGGCGGTTCGGTAAAAGAACATTTGTTGATCACTCGTTATTCTCCTGAGCGTGTTGAAGGTGGAGATATGTTGAGTGTTGACGATATCGTTGAGATTCTGTCGATTCCTCTATTAGGCATCATTCCAGAGTCAGGTAGCGTTTTACAGGCTTCTAATAGTGGATCACCTGTGATCTTAGACCAGAATAGCACAGCGGGTATGGCTTATTCTGATGCTATCGATCGGTTCCTGGGTGCTGATGTGCCGCACCGTTTTATGGATGTAGAAAAGAAGGGTTTCTTCAAGAAACTTTTCGGTTAAGGAGCGGACATGGGATTATTTGATTTATTCCGTCAAGACCGTAAGAAGAATACGGCTAAAGCAGCGAAGGAACGCTTGCAAATCCTTATTGCTCATGAGCATGCCATGGGTACTGGGAAACAGAACGGGCCAGATTATTTGCCAAAGCTACGTGAAGAAATTATCGCAGTGATCAGAAAGTATGTTGCTGTCAGCGATAATGATGTTAACTTCCAAGTAGAGAAGAGTGATGACTACGATATGTTGGAATTGAACATCACGTTGCCTGATAAGTAACCGTTATTTTACATGTCAAAAAAAGCCGCATTGAATGCGGCTTTTTTGTCTATGATTTTAGGGTAACTAGTTTTAGCTTTCTGCTCGCCATTCACCCGATTTTCCACCGCGCTTTTCCATTAGTCTCACCCCTTCGATGCGCATGCCTTTATCAACGGCTTTACACATGTCATAAACAGTCAGTAGTGTAATTTGAACCGCGTTTAAAGCTTCCATTTCAACACCCGTTTGCCCCTTAGTTTCTACGGTGGCTTCACACAGTACGGCAGGGGGAGAGTCTTGCGTTGTTAGGTTAATTTCAACTTTGGTCAACGCTAATGGATGGCACAATGGGACCAAGTCAGCTGTCCTTTTTGCACCCATAATGCCTGCGATTCTGGCGACGCCTAGCACGTCACCTTTTTTGTTATTGCCAGAGCGAATATGTTCTAGCGTGTCAGCGAGCATTTCAATACGGCCAATACTAACGGCGGTGCGATGTGTGACTGACTTCGCACCCACATCGACCATGTGGGCGTCGCCTTGTTGGTTAAAATGGCTTAATTTATTCATTTAAAATTTCCTAAAAATAGCTTGTCGCCGCATGTTACAATCCGCGACATTTTTTTCCTTCGATGGGTTGAGCATAACCCATAATGAGACTTTATCGTGACTAGTGCACCAAAAATAACATTCCTACTTAGTATTTTACTCGCTTGCATCTCGCCAGTAATGGCGTCAGGTTCTACCTTACCTGTCGCACCTAATCTAACCATGCTTCCCTTAAGTTGGGTAGCGGTTGCCATCTTTGTTTTCGCTTACACTCTTGTTGTTTTTGAGGATGTTATTCACTTAAGAAAATCCAAGCCAGTTATCGTAGCTGCCGGATTTATCTGGGTGATTGTGGCGATCTCATATCAAGGGGCGGGTTACAGCGAATTAACGAATCAATTCCTTGCCCATAACATGCTGGAATTCGCGTACTTACTGCTTTTCTTATTAGTAGCAATGACTTACATCAATACCATGGAAGAACGAGGGATTTTTGATGCTTTAAGAGGTTGGTTGATTTCCAAAGGCTTCACGCTAAAAGGCGTTTACTGGATAACAGGTGTTTTGGCCTTTATTATTTCGCCGCTTGCAGACAACCTAACAACTGCCTTGTTGATGTCGGCGGTTGTGATTTCAGTATCGGGTGGAAAGCAAAATATCCTTAAGAACAAGTCGACTAAGCGCTTTGTGGTGTTAGCTTGTATTAACATCGTGGTCGCTGCCAATGCTGGTGGAGCATTCAGCCCGTTTGGTGACATTACAACGCTAATGGTTTGGCAGGCAGGAAAAGTCAGCTTCGGTGGCTTCTTAGGCCTGTTACCCGCGGCAATAATCAATTGGGTGGTTCCCGCAGTAATCCTGTCTTTCTTTATCTCTAATGCTAAGCCTGAACCTAAGAAAGAAGAGACGCGCTTAAAATATGGCGCTTATGTCATAGTGGCACTGTTTGTGGTTACTATCTTTATGGCGGTAATGTTCCACAATTTGTTCCACCTTCCACCGATGTTGGGAATGATGACGGGTTTGGGCTTTTTACAGCTTTATGGTCACCATCTAAAGAATAGTGAGAAGTCCGCAGTTGACGATAACCGTATCGGTCGTTTCGACATTTATAATCAGCTTCAACGCTCTGAGTGGGATACGTTAATGTTCTTTTATGGCGTTATCTTGTGCGTTGGTGGGTTAGGTGCGCTGGGCTATTTGGCGCAAATTTCTGGTGTACTTTACGGCGTGCTAGGTGCCACAACGGCTAACATTCTTGTAGGTGTGTTGTCAGCTATCGTTGATAACATTCCTGTGATGTTCGCTGTGTTAAGCATGAACCCTGAGTTGCCTCACAGTCAGTGGTTACTAGTGACGTTAACAGCCGGTGTTGGTGGCTCTATGTTGTCTGTAGGTTCTGCGGCAGGTGTGGCGCTGATGGGGCAGGCTAGAGGTATTTACACCTTTATGTCTCACCTTAAATGGGCTTGGGCCATTGCACTAGGTTATATCGCCAGCATCGCGGTGCATATGATGGTGTATGACATCAGCTTCTAATTGAGAATCTTAAATAAAATCAGGCAGGAGTGGTTTGCTCCTTCCTGTATTTTGTGTGAAGCGGAAAGTGACAACTCACTGTCGCTTTGCACCGCTTGCCAACAGGATCTGCCTTGGTTGTTACACAGTTGCCGAAGCTGTGCACTGCCTTTGGAAGATAGAAAACAATCGCATTGCTTGCCTTGTCAAATCACCCCGCCTATTGTGGATAATGCCGTATGCGCATTGCATTATTCTTCCCCTGTTGACTATCTGGTAAAGCGGATGAAGTTTGGTCATCAACTCAGTCATGCCAATGTGCTGGGTTCGTTGCTAGCACAGCATTTATCTCAAATAGAGCGGGGCAATGTGGATGCCATTTTACCTGTTCCTTTGCATAAGGCTCGGCTGCGTAAGCGGGGCTTCAATCAATCATTAGAGTTAGCTCATGCGCTGCGTCGGCAGAATGATATCCCTCTGTTAAAAGGTGTGCAGCGCTTGGTCAATACTAAAGCGCAAACGTTGGTAAAAGGTGAGGATAGCAGAGCGGCAAATATTAGGAATGCATTTACTGTGGATGAGGGTACAACGCTGCCTAAACACGTTGCTATCATAGATGATGTTATTACAACTGGGTCAACCAGTAACGAATTGGCTCGTTTGCTCAAGTCTTTAGGTGTGGAAGCAGTGAGTGTTTGGGCGGTTGCCAGAGCAACCACCCAATAATATAGATTGATGATTTACTATGGCACTATCTCAAACATCACCATCAGTGTTTGTTGAATCGGACTTTTATTGTCGTCTGAAACCATTAGGTATTTATTACCTTCAAGATGGGTCAACCCTTCAAAGTTATCCATGTTCCAGCCAGAGGCGCTACTAAAAATAGCTAA
>CALKXC010000122.1 GCA_938004025.1 uncultured Leucothrix sp.
GTGGGCTTAAACAAACCCAAAGCCGGGAAGATCATTGCGTTTGGTAAAGAACGTTTGGTTGAAGCAGATTTTATCGAAGTACGCTCTAGAGCGGGCTTTTTGTTTCAAGACCCTGACGACCAACTGTTTTGCCCAACGGTGCTCGAAGACGTCGCGTTTGGACCAATGAATCAAGGTAAAACCGCTGAAGAAGCAAAAACCATTTCACTGGAAGTATTGGGTTGCTTAGGCATGGCAGGCTTTGAAGAGCGAGTCACGCATCAGCTTTCAGGTGGCGAGAAGCGTCTCATAACATTGGCTTCAGTATTGGCGATGAAGCCGGAGGTGTTGCTGCTAGATGAGCCCTCTAATGCGCTCGATAAAGATGCCCGCATTCGACTAATCGAAGTATTGCAGTCGCTTTCACAGGCGATGATTATTATCTCCCATGAGCCGAGCTTTCTAGATGCCTTGGTGACGCGGCGCACACGCTTGGAGGGAGGCAAAGTCCTCGATGTCTGAGCCTAGTAAAACAACCCTCGACGATCCAACCTCACTTTCCCCGTTTAAGAACACCACTTTCCGCTATTTATTCGCAGCTCAAATCACCTCACTCATTGGTAGTGGCTTTACTCAAGTTGCTTTAGCGCTCCTCGCATTTGATCTTATGGGCGCTCAAGCCGCGACGGTTTTAGGCATAGTTTGGTCAGTTAGGGTTTTTGCTTTTGTTATCTTTGCCCCAATTTTTGGAGGCTTAGCCCATAAATTGCCACGCAAAGAGTGGCTGGTCGCGTTGGATGTGGGGCGTGCATTATTGGTGTTGAGCCTATTTTGGATTCAAGAGCTTTGGCTGCTGTATCTGATTATCTTCTTGGTGAACGTTTTATCCTCTGGCTTCACGCCGGTGTTTCAAGCGATTTTACCTGACGTGCTGCCCGACGAAAAGGTCTATACCCGAGCGTTGTCTTACTCACGATTAGCTTATGAAGTCGAGCGGGTGTTAAGCCCTGCATTGGCAGGTTTGGCTCTGTTATTTTTAAGCTTTCATGCGCTGTTTGTATTTAATGCCGTTAGTTTTTTGATTTCTGCTTTCTTACTTTATTTTGCGATGATACCGGCAACGGTTATTGGAGAACGTGTTAGTGGTGTTTGGCACAATATTGCATTCGGAATTAAAGCTTATTTGCTGACGCCACGATTACGCGGTTTAATCGCGCTTTATATGGTGGTTTCAGCGGCTGGTGCTGTAGTTATTGTTAACACCGTTGGTTATGTACAAGGCGAGTTAGGTTTAACTGAGCAAGCAACGGTAATGGTCATGGCAGCTTCTGGCTTGGGCGCGATAATCGCGGCGAGGTTAACGCCATATTTATTAGAGAACCATTTTAGTGACAGAAGCTTAGTATTAACCTCAGGTCTTTTTATGTTGATTAGTTTACTCCCCCTAATCATTACTAAGCCAAGTCTTATAATGCTGTCTATAATGTGGGCGGGAATTGGCTTTACCGCTTCTATTATAATGACGACTTCAGGGCGGTTGGTGACGCGGTCCTGTCGAAAAGCGGATCGTAGTGCGTTTTTCTCAGCGAACTTTGCCCTATCGCACTTGATGTGGCTGATTTGTTATCCAATCGCAGGCTGGCTAGGCGCAACCAGTGCGTCTTGGGCAGCAACGGGGTTAAGTATTGTAGGCTTGGTGGCGCTGATACTGGCCTTTTACTTCTGGCCTCAACGCGACCAAGAACGACTAAAACATCACCATGATGAAATGGATCATCAGCATCCTCATTATCATGATGAACACCACCAACACGAACATGAAGGCTGGGAGGGTGAAGAACCGCACATTCATCCCCATCATCATCATGAGATGGAACATCGGCATCGTTTTGTGATTGATGAACATCACTCGCATTGGCCAAGAAGCACTGACTAAAGGTTTTAGACTAGGAAATTATTATGGAAAATATTTACGCTGCACCTGAAGCAGAGCTAAAAGAACCTGAAATGGGTGATCGCCCTAGAAGCCCAAAAGTCATAGGCAGCATTTCAATGTTAGTCAGCATGGTTAGTTTGTTAATGACGATTGTGATGTTGATTGCGTTGTTGTCAGGACTGTCTGCAGTAGTTTCAGAGCTAAAAGCGACGGGCTTAACCGGCGTATTTGCTTTTGTTTCTATGGGTTTAGGGCTTTTCTCAAGTCTTTGGATGATGTTTATTGGTTTTAAATTATTTCGCTACAGAGACATTGGCCGACGCCATTTTAAGTATTACCTTATCTTTCAAATCGTTTCTTTTGTACTGACTACGATCTATCAGTATTTCCAAATACCCCCTTACTCAGATGTGGTTGATGTTTTACTCAATGGAACGATCGCAACCGTCGTTATCTTTGGAATCATGTTTTGGATGCTGAGCATTTTAAATAAGCCTAAGGTTAGAGCGAGTTTAAGCTGATCTCTGATAGAATCTCTCAATACCATTAACGCATACAACAGGAGTAGATATGGCAGGCTCACTGCAAGACCAACTGCTAGGCGCAGGTTTGATAAAGGCGCATGACGCTAAAGCGATCAAAACCAGTAAGAAAAAAGCAGAAGCTCAAAGCCGTAAGAACAAGATTGAGCTAGACAATGAAGCGGCTGAGCTGGCAGAAAAGGCGCGTGAAGAACAGCGTTTAAAAAGTAAGGCGCTCAATGAGAAGCAGCAGCAGGAGAAGCTACAAAAAGAGATTGCGGCTCAGATAAAGCAAATTATAACTGCGAGCAGTATTTTCAAAGGTAAGGGCGAAAACCTAGTGGCTTACAACTTCACAGACTTTAACAAAGTGAAGTCAATTTACGTGACAACTAAAAACCATGACTTGATTGCACGTGGACGAATCGCCATTGCTCGTTTGAATAATGAGTACTACCTAATTCCTGCCGAAGCTGCGTCTAAAATTCAGGAACGAGATGAAGGCTCAATCGTTCTGTTGAATGAGCCTAAGGGACAGGAAGACGAAGCGATAGAAGATGATCCGTATGCAGATTACCAAATCCCTGATGATTTGATGTGGTAACCGTTTGTCCATGCTATAGCAAATAAAACGCCTAGTTCAGAAGTCGTTCAGTAGCCCGCTGTAGAATAGATCACAGCTTTTCGGGGCTACAACGGCATAATAAGAAGAAGTATAAATAATTATAAGAAGAAAGAACGCCGTTGTTTTTTGCTGTAGAAACGGGGACCTCATGAGTTTTTTTCATTTCCTCCCTCAGGGGTTCCCGCTTTTTTGACTGAGTGCAAACCGGTCGATGACATAGATCGTCACACACCCTCCAAAGTACATAATCAAATCACCCGTACTGTAACTCGTACCGATCATTATTCTTAGTATCTTGTTTTCAATGCCGACTCTGTCGACAAAGTGAAAGTACTGCGCAAATTCAACCGCAAATGCAAACAAGCAAACGGCTACCGCTAGTTTGAGTGGGTCGACATCAAATACCGCGCGAACCGCGCAATAAATTAAAATCACCACGAGAAAGTCCCCAAAGCTCGCGCGAATGAAAGTGCCGCCAGGAACAAATATCGCGATGGCGATTTCAATTAGTAGCAAAACAATCGCTAGCAATGCGTAATGTTGTTTTTTCATTTTTTGCTCAAACTCGTCATTAATCATTAATGGAACATGCTATTCCAATAATTTGCAGATTCTTTGCAGAGTCTCCTGAGAAACCGCTATTTTAAGATCTTTTTCTCAAACTGAATGCAGGCTTTCTAAAAGGCTAATCTTTCTGAAAATGAGATAAATACGCAGTGTTCGGTTAACAATTCATTCAGACCCAAAACGTAGAATAGTCATCAGTCTCTAGGGGTAGAGACAACAACGACAAATAATAAGAACAATAAAATAATAAGAAGAAAAGTCGTTGATTTGCTGGAAGAAAATGGGGTTCTACTGAGTTTCCTCTCCTCCTCAGGGGGCTCCATTTTTCTTTAAAAGTCTATGTTAGATCCCACTCTTTCGACACTCCGACGCATTCACTTTGTAATATCCTTTAAACTGCCGTGAAAAAGCAGACAGT
>CALKXC010000123.1 GCA_938004025.1 uncultured Leucothrix sp.
ACTTTGCTTGCTGAGAAGTAAGGGTCAAGCAGTAAGCCGGTCTTATTGGTGATCATCGACTCGTAGCCCTGTGACTTCAGGTTCTTGCAGTAGTCAGCTGTGCGTCGGTCTTGCCAAACGATCGCGTTGTATACAACCTCACCGCTCGTGCGATTCCAAATCAAACTGGTTTCACGTTGATTAGTGATGCCTAAACCAGCAATGCTGCCACCTTGTTTTTTACTTTCTGCTACAACATCGCGGCAGGTGCTTAACACACTTTGCCAGATTTCTTCAGCGTTGTGTTCTACCCAGCCGTCTTGAGGAAAGATTTGAGTGAATTCTGTTTGGGCAGTAAAGAGAGGCTGGCCTTTATCGTTGAACAGCACAGAACGGGTGCTAGTAGTCCCTTGGTCAATCGCGATAAGGTGACGTGTTGAAGTCATGATCTCTCCTTTTAATGGTTTGTTTCTTATTACAGCATAGTAGCTAAGGGGGGTGTTTCACTCAAGCGAATATAAACTAATCACCATGTCCACTCGTCATGTTATTTATGCCCTTGAGTGTAGCGCCGGGTTCGATCCCTAGCGTGGTTGGTTAAGCTTTATATACTACTTGTATAGAAGAAATTAGTTTTAAAATACCAATAATATATTAATCAAAGGATTGAATAATGAAAATTTATAAAAGCCTAGTAGCCCTCACTTTAGGTGTTGGGTTGCTTCAGAGTGCCTATGGAAGCCCTTGGCCTACCGGTGTTGCAGATAATGTCACCGTTAGTAGTGGTCAGCGAGTTTATATCCCGGTGTTATCAAATGACAATGGTGAAAACCTAACGTTGACTGAAATCAATACCACGACCGTGGCATTGGGCAAGGCAGAGATGAACTCATCTCGAACTGCGCTCTATTATACTTCAGCGCCTGGTTACACGGGTGATGATTCATTTTGGTATGCCTTTAAAGATAACCAAGGACGAACAAATTCGACTCAGGTTTTTCTAAAGGTGTTTTCGTTTGATAATACTGATAACGAAACAACGACTAATAACTACAATGGTTGGCCGACAGCAAATGTAGATAACGTCAGCACACCAAAAAACACCTCAATTACCATTGCCGTGCTGGATAACGATATTGGTGATCGTTTGAGTTTGACAGAGGTGAATGATTGGACAGTAAAGGCCGGTCGTGCGTCGATTCAAGGTGATAGTGTTTTTTATACACCGAAAACAGGTTTCGTTGGTCAGGATTCATTTTGGTATAACTTTGTTGACGCGCGTGGCAGGAAAAACAGCACTCAGGTTAAGGTCAACGTAACTGATTCAGCCAACCAAAACGAAGGCACACAAACACAAAGTATTGCTGATGCCGTACACATCCCTATGCACGTTGATTTCTTAAAAAGCCAGCGATTTGTTTGGGGTGAGCCGGGCGGTATTCAAAGCATGAAGGTAACTCAGTCAGCTTCTGCGGGTGCCTCGCAACTTAAAGTAACGGGTGGATTCACTCTCAAGGATAATCAGCTGATTAGCTATCTCTCATCCGATGGACAATATTACACGGTGGCAACTAGTCAGTCTCAAGGGAATGTGATTAACCTCAGAACAGCCTTGCCTGCGCCGATTGCACAGTGGGGAGAAGTTTGGAATTTCTATCGAGATGGCTCGCATCCAAATACTATTGGGTTTCGTTCTTTAACTGACTTTGCTTTACGCAATAATGATGTTTCAGCGTTAAACTCTGGTAAGCACATTATGCTAGGGGATAGCTGGTTTTCTTCAGAAGGCATTTATCAGCGTTTAAAAGAAAAGCTTGGCAATGCTAATATCATTAATCAAGGCATTGGTGGTAATACA
Organism: uncultured Leucothrix sp.; assembly: GCA_938004025.1. Taxonomy (GTDB): domain Bacteria; phylum Pseudomonadota; class Gammaproteobacteria; order Thiotrichales; family Thiotrichaceae; genus Leucothrix. The sequence goes on from CALKXC010000123.1 coordinate 1,838, forward strand.
TCAGCGATGCTTTTGGAACGTTTTGACCGGCAGGTTGGCAGTCAAAATCCTGATGTTGTCTGGTTGATCGCTGGAACAAACGATTATTATCGTGGTGTGAGTGTTGAAACCTTTAAATCAAATATGCAAAAGCTGATTGCTAAGGTAAATGCCTTAGGTGCTAAAGCGATGGTTTTTGATAGCTCGGTTGCGCCACTTATGTCAGGTTCCAATGCGCTTACTGAAAAGTCTCATCAATATGCAAAAGCGATTGAGGACTTGCTTAATCAGTAAGCATTTGATGCGAGCGATAGGGTAAAGCTCTGTAAGGACTATACATATCGCTCGTTTCTATGTGTTATGCTAAGGAATAATTCTAAAATATGATGTCAGTGACATGAAAAAACTAACGCCTTTACTTTGCGCTATCAGCTTGGTTCCGGTCCTTGTATTCGCACAAGAGGAGCCAGTTAAGACTCGAATTAACAAAGTTAAGTTCGGGGCGTCTCTGAGTTTCAGCTACAACAAACCCATTTTTAAAGGGATCGATACCACGACAGGCTATAGTTTGATCCCAAGAGTTAACCTCGGCCCCGTTTTGAAAGATAAGAACGGCGTAGGTGTTGGCGTTGCTAATGCGTATAAAGGTCCTCTAAAGTTTGAGCTTCGCCCACGTTTTGGTTTCTTTAATCAAGGTTATGACGCAAGCGACTCGAGCGCGCTCAGTGGCATGAAGGATCGTGACTCATCATTTTCATTAGGTTTAAAACTTAGAAGTCGCACGCCTTTGGGCACCTTTATTGTTTCTGGTGCTTACGATGTAGCTGGCCGTAGTGATGGTTTTGAGGGGACGCTAATGTATACCAACTTGGTTCCATTGGGCGCGTCAAAGCTTAGATTGTATCCTGAGGCAGGATTGCACTACTGGAGTAGGAAGACGTCTGACTACTACTTTGGTGTCAATGCTGATGAGACGACAGACATTGGTGGAACAGTGGTTCGAACCGAATACAATGTGGATGCAACTAAGAATTATTTCTTAGGTTATAGTGCTCAGTATCCGCTTACCAAGCGTTGGGGTTTAACGCACAGCCTACGTAAAACTTGGTATGACGATGAAATTCTGGATTCACCAGTAGTGGATAACGAAAAGGCGTCTGACTTGAAGATTATGTTTGGTTTGACTTATGACTTCTAAAGCCTGATTAAAATTTGCAGTATTCCCCTGCAATT
>CALKXC010000124.1 GCA_938004025.1 uncultured Leucothrix sp.
AGTTTGCAAGATGGCGCTGAAGTCATTGTTAAAGTGGTGCGACCTGAGATTGAAAAAGTCATTCAGCAAGATATTAACTTACTGTTTTTATTGGCTAAGTTACTGCACAATTTAAGCAGTACGGGCAAGCGGTTACGGCCGGTTGAAGTGGTTGCTGAATATGAAAAAACCATTTTCGATGAGCTAGATTTACAACGAGAAGCGGCCAATGCTAATCAGCTACGCCGTAACTTTGAAAACTCACCTGATCTTTACATACCAAAAGTGTATTGGGATTATTGTGCGCCTAATGTATTGGTGATGGAGCGCATATATGGCCTTAACGGGGGAGATATAGCCGGTTTGAAGGCCGCTAATGCAAATATGAAAGTATTAGCAGAGCGCGGTGTTGATATCTTTTTCACCCAAGTATTTAGACACAATTTTTTCCATGCTGATATGCATCCCGGTAACGTCTTTGTTGATGTGACTAAACCTCATTATCCTAAATACATCTCTGTCGATTTTGGGATTGTCGGTTCGCTAAGCGTGCAAGATCAACGCTACCTAGCAGAAAACCTGCATGCTTTTTTTAATCGGGATTATAAGAAAGTTGCTGAAGTGCATATTGAATCAGGCTGGGTGCCAAGTGGTACTAGTGTTGTAGAATTTGAAGCGGCTATTCGCACAGTCTGCGAGCCAATATTTCAACTGACCTTTAAAGATATTTCCTACGGAAAATTGCTGCTCAGGCTTTTCCAAACAGCTCGCCGATTTGATATGGAAGTGCAGCCTCAGTTAGTGTTGCTGCAAAAAACGTTATTAAATATCGAAGGCATGGGGCGCGAAGTCTATCCGGATTTAGATTTATGGGTGACTGCAAAACCTTTCCTAGAACGTTGGATGGACGAGCAGGTAGGCCTTCGCTCTTTGATCAATGGTATGCAAAAGAATTTTCCAAAATTCATGGAGCAAGCCCCTGGAATGCCGGTTGCACTCAATGAAGCGATTTTGCAAATGGCTCAGCTAGGCCAACAAAAAACGCAGTCGGATATGGAAGAAACAAAACAGCTTGTCGAAACGGTTAAGCGATCAAACCAGCAGGTAATTGTGAGTATTATTGGTTCGGCTCTGTTAATTGGCGCGGTGTTGAATAACGGGTTATCTCAATCACCAGGGCTTGATCTGTTTAGTGGGCTTGTAGGCGGTTTTGGTTTGATATTGCTAGGCTACGCCTTACTAAAACGCCAGTAGATTTTAGTCTACTGGCGTTAGTGATTAGCATTTATAAAATGAAGTTAAGACAGGTGTGCTTTCAGGAAAACCTGTGTTCTTTCCCAAGCTAAAGCAGCATCAGCTTCGTCATAACGTGCCCCTGTGGGATTAGCAAAAGCATGACCCGCGTTATACCAGTAAGTCAATATTTGCTTCTCCTTGCCTGCTTCTGTAGCAGCTTTAAGGAAGCCATTGACCATTTCTTTATTGATACTTTTATCTTTTGTACCAAAATGGCCCAACACTGGGCTTCTTAATGTAGCTAACTGCTCAGCCGTTTTATTGACTCGACCATAGTAAATAACTGTCGCATCAACTTTGTTTGCCAATGAGGCATTTAGCGACCAACCCCCGCCAAAGCACCAACCTAGCGTGGCAACTTTGCCAGTACTGCGCTCATGGTTTTTTAGCCAATCGATCCAAGCAGTAACGGTGTCAGTACCAGACTCTGGAGTAACCCCTTTCATCAGTGACATCGCCTCTTTAGGAGTTGATGCGACTTCTCCACCATACATATCGACCGCAACCGCTATATAACCTAGCTTGGCGAATTCAGCGGCCATTACCTTGATCTGGTTATTTAACCCCCACCACTCATGAATCAGCAGAATCGTCGGTGCATTTTTCTGCACAGGAAACGCGACAGAGGCTGTTACCGATTTTCCAGCAGGCGTATTAATAGTGATATCTTTCATGCCGCTTGTGGCAGCGCTGGCAAGTTCAGGGAAAGCTAAGATAGAAGCTAATGGCAAGCCCGCCATTCCCTTTAGAAAGCGGCGTCTTTGTTCTGGATCAACCTTAATTTCTGGCAGGTGATCGTAATTAATGCAACCGTCTAAATCACACATTGTCTCTTTCTCCTTTGGGTGAAAAGTGAGCAAAACTAAAAAAGTTTAGTTTACTTATTGTGAGGAAAAAGACCATTACGGTTCGGGTAAAAAGCGTTTTACTACCAAAGATTAATGTTGCTAACGCTTACATGAACGAATGGATACCATCCCAAAGAAGTTTGAGCCCTGTGATGAAGAGAAACAGGTAAGTTAGCTGGTAAAACAGTTTTTCTGAAATGCGTTTGTGTAGTTTTATACCAATAAAAACACCGATAAATGCAAGGGGTAATAGCACTAAAGTGGTTTCAAAATTCTTGCTATTAAGCTGGCCCAAAAAGTAATAGGGAATCAATTTTAGATAATTGATCACGGTGAAAAGCAAAACACACGTGCCTTGAAAAACTGATTTCTTTAAACGAAGTGGTAATAGGTAAGCGTTAATCGGCGGGCCGCCTGCATGAGCTATAAAACTTGTAAACCCGGTCAAGGTGCTCCAGAACCAGCCCAACGGTTTTGACGCTTGTTTCTTGGCAACTTCGCTCTTGAACCAATAATTTAAAGTAAAACTAACCGCTAAGATGCCTAGTAAGAGACGTATGGCGCCTGCATTAAAAAAGTGAAAGCTCAAGCCCCCCAGTAATATTCCCAAGCTTGCTGCCGGTATCAGGTCCTTTATAAGTTGAGTATCCCATTGTTTCCAATAAGCCTTAACGCTAACTAAGTCCATCACGCAGAGTATTGGAAGAATTATCGCTGCGGCAAGAATAGGGTCAATCGCTAGGCTCATTATAGGGACAGCAACGATCGCCAAACCTCCACCAAAACCACCTTTGGATATACCTACGATGAGCGTGGCTATAACTGCAAGAAAGTAGAAGTAGGGATCGTCAATCATTGAAGTCCATAAAATCAGAAGAGAGGTAGGCGATTATCACGTGTTAAGTGATGAGAATCTAGGTTCTGCCCGCAAACTCAACGAGATAAAGTAGGTAAGCTTAGCGATGGCTGATACAATCCGCACGTTTTTAATCAACAGCGACTAAGCAGGAAACCATGCGAATAATTCTGGCACCGATGGAAGGTGTAGTTGACTATGAAATGCGAGACGTATTGACCCAAATTGGGGGTTACGATCGTTGTGTCACAGAGTTTGTTCGAGTCACTGAAAACAATTTGCTACCCAACCGAGTGTATCGCCGTTTTTCTCCTGAGCTGGCCAATGGGGGAATGACTCCCGCAGGTGTCCCCGTATACTTGCAGCTTTTGGGCGGCAACCCTAAGTCAATGGCGTTAAACGCGGCTAAAGCGCAAAAGCTTGAGCCGCCGGGTATCGATATTAATTTTGGTTGTCCTTCTAAAACGGTCAATAAAAGTGATGGTGGTTCGGTCCTTCTCAAAGAGCCTAGCCGAATCGGCGCAATCGTTGGTGCGGTTCGTGATGCGGTAGACCCTAAGATTCCTGTAACAGCAAAAATTAGGCTTGGTTTTAGTAATCACGATTTCCTTGAAGAAGTGGTTGATAACATTATCAACGCGGGTGCTAATGAGGTCTGTATCCATGCTAGAACCCGTGAAGATGGATACAAGCCTCCCGCTTATTGGTCTTCAGTTAAACAGGTTGCTGATAAATCACCAATCCCCGTGATTATCAATGGTGAAATTTGGACGCCTGAAGACGCAAAGCTTGCTAAAGAACAGAGTGGCTGCACAGATATAATGTTAGGTCGTAGTGCGATGCGTTGTCCTGACTTGGCATTAATTATCAAGGCTGATCAAGATGCACAGCCTCATCAAGCCCTAGCGTGGTTGGAAGTACTAGAGATAGTGCTACGTTATCTGCATAACTCAGAAAACAGACATCCTAACTTTGTTAGTAATCGATCCAAGCAATGGCTGGTCTTTTTACAGAAGCGTTACCCTGAAGCCGCTGCGCTATTTCAGCGGATCAAACGTTTGAAAGTGGCCGATGAAGTTTTTACAGAAATAACGGCTTATCTGAAAACGGTGGATTAAAGCCCCACTTCATTTAATATAGTTATCGCTAAATAATAAAAATTACCGAGTGTTAACAGTGCTTCGTTGGTTTGTTCCCCCACAGCGACGCAATATCACATAACCATAATCCGGGCGTCACTTTCCCTAGCTTTATTTGAGGCGAGCAAGAATCCGGTTGGTGAAATATATGAAATGTCTATTAGCCGATGATAATCGGGTTAACCAGATTCTTGGGTCTAAAATTCTTGAGAAATATGGGTTTTTAGTGGCTGTCGTGTCAAATG
>CALKXC010000125.1 GCA_938004025.1 uncultured Leucothrix sp.
TGCCATCCAAAATAAGTCGCGGCGATTAAGCCTGTTGGAACGCCCGCTACCGTTGCAACTGAGAAAGCGGCCATTAACTTACCCATTGCCGCACCACGCCTTTCAAAGGGTACAACATCACCGATGATGGTTTGTACAATTACTCCTAACAGCCCACCAAAGATACCCGCTGAAATTCGGGCAATTAGCAGCATTTCAAAGCTCGTAGACACTGCACATGCCAACGTGGAAATTAGAAATAATCCAAAACACCCCATAAGCATGGTTCGCCGATCAAACCGATCGAGAAAAAACGCAGCCAATAAGCTGGAAACAGCACCCGCAGCCGTATAGGAGGAAACCAACACGCCGAATTGAACGGCGCTGATATTAAACAACTCCATCAATTGCGGCCCTAACGGCATAATCACCATGAAGTCCATGATGTGTGTGAAGTTGATCGCGGATAGCAATAAGATTAAATTGCGTTCTTGCTTAAGGTTCATGAAGGCTCTGACGATGCTCTTAGAAAAGTCTGGCACATTATCATCAGATTCAGTATTTCCATAGAACAAACACTGAATAGCTATCATTCCTAAACTTAGCTTATGTCCGACACTGTCCTAACGACGTCCTGCTTCGTCATTCCAAAGCCCAAGGTCTTAGCGTTATAGTAATACCACACTCATTAAGGAAGCTTTACTATGAACAATGCTACGAAAAAGACAGCACTACTCGTTATCGATGTTCAAGACTCTTTTCCTCAAAGAGAATATTGGTCACCGGCTGATTTTCCTGCTTACGCATCTAAGCAAACTCGCCTTATTGAACATGCCAGAAACAACGGTTGGCAAGTAGTATACGTACTGCATAACGAAACAGCTGGGGCTTTTTCACCAGAGTCCGGTTTCGTCCGCCTCATGAGCTTTATTGAACCTAAGGAAAATGAGCCAACGTTTAACAAGCATGTTCATAACGCCCTTACCGAAAGCGGCCTTAACGAATGGCTACAAGAGCAAAGTATCGAAAAACTCGTGATCAGCGGCATTCGAACTGAGCAATGCTGTGAGACCACTACCCGTATTGGTAGCGACATGGGCTATGAAGTGGATTATGTTTTAGACGCTACGTTAACCTTCCCAATGGAAAACCCAATAACGGGAGAAACCGTAAGCCCTGACGCTATAAAAGCTCATACAGCTATGGTGTTAGCAGGTCGATTCGCCACGATTAAGAACGTCGCTGACTATGAACAAGCCGAGTAATATTTATTTGCTGATACTGCCTCGGGTGCACTTGCTAGATTTAGCTGCACCGGCGCAGATTTTTGCACACGAGGCATTTTTAGATGAGATCAAAGTTCATTACATTGCTTCTGATCTTTCGATAAAATCACATCAAGGTTTAGCGCTTGCCCAGCTATCTCCTCTGCCTCAAACAATTGCTCCAGATGATTGGCTTTTGATTATAGGCAGTGACCATCTTTATAAATACATAGATGAACCTGCTGCACAGTTAGCGGTGCAATGGATCAAGAAAGTCTCTTTAAGCTGTAATCTAATCGCCGGTATTTGCTCTGGCACTTTACTCGCCGCTCAGGCAGGAATCTTAGATGGCAAGCGCTGCACGACCCACCACAATTTAATTCCACATTTACGTACCATTTCACCGGAAGCTAATGTTCTGGAAGACTGCATCTTTGTTGAGGATGATGGCATTTGGACAAGCGCCGGTATTACTACCAGTATGGATTTGTGTATGCACTTAGTCGCTGAGTTTTGGGGTCATGAGCTTGCCATTACCCTCTCGCGAGATCTTGTGTTGTACCAACGTCGCTCTGGGCAAGAAGCTCAGCTAAGCTTTTGGCTACAACATCGTAATCATATGCAATCTCGTATTCATCGTTTGCAAGATAAGATAATGCAAGCACCGGGTTACAATTGGACGGTGACGGAGTTAGCGGTGCACATTCACTTGAGCGAACGCCAGCTTCGGCGCATTTTTCAAAGCGCAACGGGACAAACACTTCAGGATTATTTACAACTCGCTAAGGTGGAGTTAGCACAACGATTGTTGGAGCAAACGAGCCTCTCGCTTGAGGATATAGCAGAACGCTGTGGCTTTAGTGCAGAACGAAGTTTGCGGCGCGCTTGGGGAAGATGGCGGCCGCAAACTCCGAGTGAATATCGGCAGCAGTTATCTGCTGTCTCTAAACACTAACCGCATATTCCCAGGTACTGGTCGGGGGTATAGTCTGGAAAAGTTACATCAAGTAAGTCAGGACGCCCTAGTCTTCTATCGACCAGTTCGCTTAACACTTGACGGTAATCTGTTGTAATTTTTAAATCACCTCGATTTAGGTTTTCAGGCGCTAGCCCAGGCCATGTGCCGTAAATCTGTCCACCGGCAATACCACTACCGATGACCATCATCGCGCCACCTTTACCGTGGTCTGCACCGCCGCTGGTGTTCTCTTTGACGCGACGCCCAAACTCACTCATCACCACAATAGTGACGTTGCTTTGCTGCGCTGAAATCTCATTGTAAAACGCCGCAAGCGCACTGCTTAGCTCGCTAAACTTAATACTTAAATCACCGCCGTTCCAACTGCCCATTTCACGGTGGAAATCCCAACCACCCATATCAACATTGGCTGCTTCTAAACCAATATTGGC
>CALKXC010000126.1 GCA_938004025.1 uncultured Leucothrix sp.
ACTGTGAAGGCAAAACAGAATCTGATGGTCTTCATCCATCCCATGATTATGCGTGATGGTATGAGTGGTGATTACTATACTTCGCAAAAGTATAATCGTTTAGTGGGTACACAACAGCAAAGTAATATTTTGAATAGAGGTCTTCTTGATCAAAACGCGGCTGTTTTCCCAGGTAACCCTGAAGATGTATTGTCGCAGGGTGGTTCTTATGAGACTGAAGAAGCTAGGCGTCAAAGACTGATGCAAAGAGAAGCTGAACTACAAGCACAACAGTCAAATACTCAAACCTTTGGCTATCAAGAGCAACAGCAGGGTAATGCTCAAACCTTCGGTTATCAAGACCAGCAGCTTTCTACTCGTCAAATGACGCCTCAGCAAAGAGTGCAATTAGCAAAGCAACGCGAGCAAGAGCAGCGTCAAGCGGTTGAAGCAAACCGTAGAAGGGCTAAGCAGGTGGAACAAGAGCGTATAAGAGCTAATGCGTTGAGACGTCAGCAAGCCCAGCAAATTAACCAGCAGCGTCTTCAGCAGAACCGTCAGCGCCAGCTGCAAAACACTAACTAAGGCATCATCTATGAGTACGATAATAGAAGAACAGCCTGAAGTCATTGAAAGTGAAGCCGTTATTGAGGTCCAAGACTTCCCCTATATGTTTGCAAAACGTAACGGAGTTGTATTGGACTTTGATGAAGAGGGTAATAGAGTTGCCTTTTTCCGTAGCAAATTAACGCCTTCTGTAGCGAATGAGGTATGTCGCTTTTTAGGTGAGAAAATCACCTTTAAGCCACTAGAAAATCAAGCGTTCGATTCACTATTAGGTCAGCACTACGATCGTAGTGGAGCGGGCGCTAGGGCGATGATGGATGATCTTGGCGATGAGTTTGATCTCAATGATATTGCCGACTCAATGCCTGAGCCGGAAGATCTGCTAGAAGCTGAAGACGACGCACCTATTATCAGATTGATCAACGCTTTGTTGAGCCAAGCAATCAAAGAAGGTGCTTCAGATATTCACGTTGAAACATACGAGAATAGAATGTTAATACGCATGCGTGTGGATGGAACCTTGCGTGAAGTATTGGAACCGCCGCGTGCTATGGCACCGCTAATTGTTTCTCGACTCAAGGTAATGGCGAAACTTGATATTGCTGAAAAACGTGTGCCACAAGATGGTCGTATTTCATTAAAGCTAGCCGGTCGACCGGTTGATGTTCGTGTATCAACTTTACCTTCTGGCTATAACGAGCGCATTGTACTTCGTTTATTAGATAAGCAGGCGGGTCGTTTGAACCTTAAGCATTTGGGTATGGATATTCATACTGAAAGCCGCCTTAAGGTGATGATACAAAAGCCTCACGGTATTATTTTGGTAACAGGGCCAACCGGTTCTGGTAAAACAACGACGTTGTACGCATCACTAACGGATCTTAATGAAACGAGCAGAAATATTCTGACCGTTGAAGATCCAATTGAGTACTACCTTGATGGCATTGGGCAAACTCAGGTAAATACCAAAGTTGATATGAGTTTTGCCCGTGGTTTACGCGCAATTCTTCGCCAAGATCCGGATGTGGTCATGGTGGGTGAAATACGTGATGTGGAGACAGCAGAAATTGCTGTGCAAGCATCCCTTACCGGGCATTTAGTATTTTCAACATTACACACTAATACTGCAGTCGGTGCGGTCACTCGACTTAGGGATATGGGTGTTGAACCCTATTTACTTTCTTCAAGCTTGATTGGTGTTATTGCTCAGCGACTAGTTCGTTTGTTGTGTGAGGAATGCAAGGTTGCCTATCAACCAAGTGATCAAGAAGCCGAAACTTTAGGTTTAAAAACTGGTTTTGGCAGCACAATCTATCGTGGTGGCGGCTGCTCAAACTGCAACCAGTCGGGATACATTGGTCGAAACGGTATCTATGAGCTCATCGAAGTTGATGATGCTGCACGTAATCTTATCCACACGGGTGCTAGTGAAGTTGAGTTAGAGCGTTTAGCTCGACAAACATCACCAAGCATACGTCATGATGGTGCTAGATTAGTGTTAGAAGGTAAAACTTCTTTAGAAGAAGTGTTAAGAGTGACTCGCGAAGAGCTACAGGAATAAATGCCTGCATTTGAATACAAAGCCCTTAACGCTAAGGGTCAGGAAGAAACGGGAATTCTTGAAGCAGATACTCCAAGACAAGTCCGTCAAGTGTTACGTGAAGGTTCTCTTACGCCGCTCAGTGTTGAGCAGGTTGAAAAGAATGAATCGGCGGGACAAGATAATTTAAAAACGCGTCGTGCAGGTACGGTTAAAGCTGCCGACTTAGCACTCGTGACCCGACAATTAGCGACTTTAGTTTCTTCAGGCTCACCTCTTGAAGAAGCCTTGAGTATGACGGCAAAGCAAAGCGAGCGCCGTACAGTACGCCATGTCATGTCGGCAGTACGCTCTCGCGTATTAGAAGGCCATAGCCTTGCTTCAGGACTAAAAACCTTTCCTTCCGTATTCTCTAATATGTACAGCGCTACCGTTGCAGCTGGAGAGCAATCGGGGCACTTAGATGCGGTGTTGGATCGTCTAGCTGACTACACTGAGTCTCGCCAAGAGATTCAACAAAAAATGAGCTCAGCGCTAATTTATCCAGTCATTCTAGTTATTGTTTCCTTGTTAATTGTCGCTGGACTCTTGGTATTTATTGTCCCGAAAATTGTTCGTGTTTTTGAAAGCATGAATAAGGAAGTTCCCCCGTTAACGCAGTTCATGATTAATGTAAGTGACTTCCTCAGTGCTTATGGACTCTACCTAGTTGCGGGCTTAATAATATTGTTCTTCCTTTTCAAGCAGCTGTTAAAGATCCCTAGTTGGCAGTTTCGTTGGCATAAATTTATGCTAAAAGTGCCTCTCGTCAAAAAGTTGGTGAGAAGTGCTAATACCGGTCGTTTTGCAAGAACCTTGAGTATATTGGCTTCAAGTGGAGTACCCATTTTGGATGCGATGGGGATTTCTTCTAAAGTTGTTGAGAACCTTCCGATGCGTCGCGCTGTCGAAGATGCAGCACTAAAGGTTAGAGAAGGAACACCCATCCATAAAGCGCTTGAGCAATCTGGTTATTTTCCGCCCATGACGGTTTATTTGATCGCCAGTGGCGAAAAAAGTGGAAAACTAGATGATATGTTAGAGCGTTCAGCAGTTCAGCAGGAAAGAGAAACGGATACGCTGGTTTCATCAATGCTAAGCTTGTTTGAGCCAATATTGATTTTGGTGATGGGAGTAGTCGTTTTATTAATTGTAATGTCTATAATGTTACCGATTCTCAATCTGAACCAACTGGGTGGCTAAGCCCACTTAGTTTTATCAAAATCAATATGTTAGGGAGCGTTAAATGAAATCTTTTTTTAAAGGTTTGTGTCTTGTATTGGCACTAATAGGCACATCTGGGGTGGTTGTTGCTAAAGACAGTGCTACTACACCCATAAATAAAGCCGAGTTTGCAAACAAAGTCGTTAACTTAAACAAGGCCGATGCAAACACTTTGCGCTACTACCTTAAAGGTATCGGTGAAGTAAAAGCGGATGCAATCATCCAATTCCGTAAAGACAACGGAAAATTTTCAAGTGTTGACGACCTATTAAAAGTACCTGGTATCGGTGAAGCCACTTTTAAAGGTTTGAAAAAGAACGTTTCTACCAGCAAAGGTGAAACAACAGCGCCAAAGCTTCCTGTCTCTGGAACGGCTTCAAAAAGTAAATCTAGCTCATCTAGTAAAACGTCGAAGTCATCTAGTAAGGATGATGCTAAGAAAGCGTCTAAAACTGCTAAAAAGGATGAGGTCAGCAAGTCAAAGTCAAAGTCAAAAGCGGATAAAGATAAGTCTTCTGAAGAGAAGACAACTAAAAAAGCAAAGACTTCTAAAGACAAAGCTTCTGATACTAAGAAAGCTAAAGCAGAGAAAAAGTCTAGTAGTAAAGCGGATGCAAAGAAAACGACCAAGTCATCGACTACAAAGAAAGCTAAGAAGTCCTCT
>CALKXC010000127.1 GCA_938004025.1 uncultured Leucothrix sp.
TCAACAGCAAGGCCTTGAGCGTATTGTGGTTCAATTACCAGGTGTTCAAGACCCTACCAAGGCAAAAGAAATCCTTGGTGCAACTGCGACGCTTGAATTCAGAATGGTGGATGAAAACAACAATGCATTTGACGCACAGGCTAATCGACGAGCTCCTGTTGGCAGCTTGTTGTATCAGGAGCGTAATGGTAATCCGATACTGCTAAAACGTACCGTTATGCTGACAGGTGATTTCATCACAAACGCTGGCGCAACGTTTGACCAAAACAATCAACCCGCAGTTAGCATCAACCTAGATGGTAAAGGTGCGCGAATGTTTGAAAAGGCGACTGGCGCTAACGTCCAGAAGTTAATGGCCGTTATTTTCATTGAAAATAAAACCAACATTACACGTGACGCTGACGGTGAAATTGTCAAAGAGACCGTGAAGAAAGAAGAAGTAATCAACGTCGCTAGAATTCAAGAGCAACTGAGTTCACGCTTCCAGATTACTGGCTTAGATTCACCTCAAGAAGCACATAACCTTGCACTACTACTACGTGCGGGCGCACTAGCAGCGCCAGTTTACATTGTAGAGGAGCGTACTGTTGGCCCAAGCTTAGGTGCGGATAACATCAAAGCAGGTTTCAACTCAGTAATCTATGGCTTCATTGCAGTACTGATCTTCATGCTGATTTACTACCGCGTGTTTGGCATTGTCGCCAACTTAGCACTTTCACTTAACTTGGTATTGATCATTGCTGTTCTATCACTATTACAAGCAACGCTCACATTACCGGGTATTGCTGGGATCGTACTGACCGTTGGTATGGCGGTCGATGCAAACGTATTGATCTATGAACGGATCAAGGAAGAGATTCGAGCTGGAACTAGCCCGCAAAGTGCGATTCATTTGGGTTATGAGAAGGCTTTCTCAACGATTACCGATGCAAACATCACAACCTTTATTGCCGCGATCGTACTTTACGGTATGGGTACTGGGCCGATAAAAGGATTTGCGATTACACTAGCCATCGGAATTTTGTCTTCCATGTTTACGGCTATCTTTGGTACTCGCGTAGTGATCAACCTGATCTACGGCAAGCGTCGTGTTAAAGCGCTCAATATAGGATAAGCGACCATGCAAATAACAAAACATATAAACTTCATGGGGAAGCGGAAGATTGCGATGATCTTCTCTGCTGCCCTTATTCTTCTCTCGGTCGGCTCCTTAGTGTTTAAAGGTTTGAACCTTGGGGTTGATTTTACGGGTGGTACCGTCATTCAAGTCGGCTATCCTGGTAATGCCAACATCCCTGAAATTCGTGAAACTCTAAAAGAGGCGGGTTACGATGCTGCGGTGCAACCTTTCGGTACGGCTCAGGACGTCTTGATTCGTTTACCTGAGCAAACCGGTATAGATCGTGCCAAAGTGAGTGATAATGTACTTAAAACATTGCGCGAAACGACTGCGGGTGTAGAGATGCGACGCGTTGAGTTTGTTGGCCCTCAGATTGGTGATGAGCTACGTGATCAAGGTGGTATAGCCATGCTGCTTGCGCTGGCTGGAATCTTGATCTATATCGCATTGCGGTTTGAATTCCGCTTTGCGGTTGGTTCAATAGTCGCCCTAGTCCACGACGTTATCTTAACCATTGGTTTCTTCTCGATTACAGGGATAGAGTTTGACCTCACTATATTGGCAGCTGTTCTTGCGATTATTGGTTACTCCCTTAACGATACGATCGTTGTATTCGATAGAATTAGAGAGAACTTCTTGAAGCTTCGTAAAGCTGAAACTGACGAATCAGTTGATATTTCGATTAATGAGACACTCTCGAGAACATTAGTGACCTCCTTCACAACATTACTTGTGCTGGTTTCATTGTTTGTATTCGGTGGTGAAATTATCCATGGCTTCTCGATTGCGATGATTGTCGGGATTATTGTTGGTACTTACTCTTCGATTTACGTAGCCAGTAGTTCGTTACTGGCGATGGGTGTGACTCGTGAGGCCTTGTTACCTCCAGCTAAGGATGATGAGCTTGACGAGGAGTTGGATGCTATTCCATAAGGTTTAGTTCTTCAGATCGATTCTCGTTCAGGGGTCGATAGTTTAATTCGCTCACTCAGCGTTCCGCTGAAATGATCCACCGAATTAAGCTATCGGCCCCTTCTCTGTTTAGGGTCATTGAATAAAGAAAGTGGATACCCTGTGCGGTAATTGCTAAAGGATGTTTTCGTGATAAATAATAAAACACATCAAATAACTGATTTAATTGCCAAGCTTAAAGGCAAGCGAAACATTTGGATTCTGAGCGGTGCGGGCATAAGTGCTCCTTCGGGAATTCCTACTTATCGTGACCATTCTGGTCAGTGGAGAGCTGGCAATCCTATTCAGCATAATGATTTTATTCAACAGGAAGCTTCTCGGCAGCGCTACTGGGCACGTAGTATGGTTGGGTTTCCAACGACGCATCTAGCTCGTCCTAACGCCGCTCACCAAACGATTACACAACTCCAACAGCATGGTCTACTCTCTCAAATTACTACTCAAAACGTGGATCGTTTGCACAGCGCTGCTGGTGCCGAAGATGTTATTGATTTACATGGGCGATTGGATCAGGTTGTTTGTCTGAGCTGTAAAATAGTGAGTAAACGGGAGGGTTATCAACCGCGCCTGATTAAACTCAACCCTTCGTTAACAGAATATGCGGCTAAGTTACTACCCGATGGCGATGCTGAAGTTGATGATTTTGACATGAGCCAGATCAGAATTCCGCCCTGCGAAAGCTGCGGTGGCATCATTATGCCCAATGTTGTTTTCTTTGGTGGGACAGTGCCAAAACCTCGCGTTGAAACCGCTTTTAGGACGTTGGAAAAAGCAGATTGCCTGCTTGTTGTCGGTAGTTCACTGACTGTTTATTCTGGCTTTCGCTTCCCACGCTGGGCGAATAAGAACAAGATTCCTGTATACGCCATCAATCAGGGAGAAATGAGAGGGTCCGAATTATTTGATTTGATTCTGGAGGATTCTTGCGAAGAAGCTCTGCCAAAAATCACTAACGAATTAACGGCAATATAATGAAGCTAGGCTCAGTCACAACGCCACTCATGTTGAACTTTCTATTACCCTTCACTTTTTATACTAAGGTGCTCTCTACCCTTCGGTGATAAACCATAAACACCACGAGATACATTCTCAAACCAGCCATATACATTTCGATAGAGTATGCTTCGCACCTTGGGATCATCTAACTCTTTAGAAATAACTGAGGCCTTAGTTTCACCATGCTCTAGTAGGTAAGCACCGATACTAAGGGCTTGTTGACGGTAGAATGTCATCACCCCTTGATTCATTGCTGTCCCCCCTAAATTAGGATCACCAACCCTATGTACAAACTCTCCGAGTAGTCGCTCTTGCTTGCGTTTGGCGATGCGAGGTTTGTATTCTATGGGGTCAAGTACGATCTCTACCTGACTTTTTTTAGGATCAATCCGAACCAAGCCCAGACCAAGCATGCGAATCAGTTTTAACACCTGCTTGCGCTTCTTTTTCAAAACGGTCACATCACGCGGTACACCAATATAAACCTTGGAGCTCAGTGACAAGCGCTCTACCACTTGTAACAGAACACTAAGATTTAAAGACAGCTTTAATTCAACTAGCAGTGGCTCTTCATCACCCCTAACAGCCATGACATCACAATCCATCACCTCACCTTTCACTTCATAGCCTTGGCCTTCTAGGAAGCGTTTTAAGGGTAAATATAGATCAGACTCTTTCATAGGGTATTCATTTACTTTGTGGCTCTTAATAATTAAACAGCAGATAGTGGTTATAAAAGTATATTTCTCGAAAAAGGAACTCAAGCTTTGTTTTTAAGGACCGATAGCGTGAAGTGGGTGTGGGTGATGTAACTGCAGATATGCCTAGATCTCTGGCCATTATCTCAGCTCGCTTGAGATGCAATGGATCACTAACGATAATTGCTGATTTTAGATTATACTCCTTCATCAGAGACTGAGCTTCGAGCAAGTTTTGCCTAGTGGTTCGAGACGTCATATCTTTGAGAATTGCTGAGCTAGGAACTCCTAAGCCAACTGCAAAAGCCGCCCCTACTTCACTTTCAGTAAATTTCTCATCATACCCCAAACCACCCGTGAAAATAATTTTAGAAGCTTTCTTATTTTGAAAAAGATTTACTGCGTGATTAATTCTTTCCTCGAAAACAGGAGATGGTTTATCACCTTCTATAGCAGCGCCTAATACAATGATAGAATCAGATAACGCTGCGTGATCTTTATTTCCATAGCTCCAAATCGCGACACCGGTATAAGAACCCCAGATCAATACTGCGACGGCCAGCCACATGAGTAGCTTAAACAATTTTTTGAACATTACTGATTCTATCAATGAAGGCTTCGCGTTAAAAGCAGGGATATTAGCCTAACTTACATGCTATGTGGTGGGCTCTGCTTCAAACCATATTCAACTGCCATTACCGCTGCGGTTATTCGTGAGCTGATCTCTAACTTGCGCAGTATCGCTTTTACATGCAGCTTCACCGTGCCATCTGAAATCCCTAAGTGCCTTGCTATCACTTTATTACTTTGCCCTTCAGCTAAGTGTAATAAAATCTCATATTCACGGGGAGTTAAACACTCAAAAGGATTGGGCTTTTCAATGGCCTTTTCTTGATTGCCGCCTTGAACGGCACTCGCCAAAATAGGCGCTAAGTCA
>CALKXC010000128.1 GCA_938004025.1 uncultured Leucothrix sp.
AACGCTAAAAAGCTGGGGCCTTGAGTTGATGGACGCGATGCTACCGGTTGCCAAGTTGCTTGATCAAACCCACAGTCGTGAGTGTTACCAACTCGCATTGAAAGAACAAAGGGAATTGTTTGAGAACCCAGCACTGACTCCATCCGCTAAAGTTCTGTCTACTATGATGAGCGAACATGCCAGCTATTATGATTTTGCTAATCATCAATCCCAGCAGCACCGTAAGTACTTTACGGAGCGCTCACTAAGTCAAGATAAATGGGATGAGCTTACAAAAATGGCGACCCAATCAATTGAAGAACAAAATGCGCTAGAAGCAGAACCTCAAATTAATTTTGATACATTTTTGCAACAATACTTCGACGGAAGCCTCTAAACGCTTTCTTCTAGCAAGAGAAAATAATAATTAAATGAGCAAAATTTTAAGCTTCCTGAAAAACAATCGAGGTTTTCTGATATTCCTCGCCTTATTGTTTTTAATTAGAGGCTCCATAATTGACTGGCACCCAGTCCCTACGGGTTCAATGAAACCCACCATACTTGAAGGCGATGTCATTGTTCAGAACAAACTCGCTTATGACTTGCGCTTACCCTTCAGCGACACTTCTTTGATGCAAATTGCTCAACCCAAGCGAGGGGATATTATTGTCTTTACCTCAAAAGAGTCTGGAAAACGTTTAATTAAACGACTTGTAGGCTTACCGGGTGAAACCATAAAAGTTGTCAACGACCAGATTATTATCAATGGTAAATACGCTAACTATATAAAGCTTGCCGAAAATGACCCTCGCATTCCAGAAAAAGCACCCGATCGAGAGCCCGGTACTTATGTGATGGAGTCAAGCGACGACATGCCAGAGCACATCATGTTGATTAATGAAGGAAAATATAATCCGACCCGTAACTTTGCTGAATTAAAAATTCCAGAACAAAGTTACTTTTTCATGGGTGACAATAGGGATGATAGCTCTGATTCAAGGCGGTATGGTGTCGCTCCCCGCTCCGAGATTAGAGGAAGAGCGTTCAGTATTTTATTATCGGCTAGGTCTAAGGAAAGCTTCGCGCCTAGATGGGAGCGTTTCTTCTCAAGCCTGCGTTAAATTATGGCGCACTCTTTTTTGAAAGATACATCGCATCGCCATAACTGAAAAAGCGATACTCTTCTTCTACCGCGTGTCGATAGGCTTTTTTGATTTCGTCATACCCTGAAAACGCTGAAATCAGCATAAGCAACGTCGACTTAGGCAAATGGAAATTAGTGATTAACCTATCGATGACCTGAAATTCATAGCCAGGCGTAATAAATATATCCGTGTCGCCTTGAAATGGCTTCAAGGTGCCCGTCATGGCCGCTGACTCAAGGCTACGCACCGTGGTTGTACCTACCGCGATCACATTACCACCCCGCTTGCGACACGCCTCAACTGCATTACACACTGACTCTGGCACATCAATCCATTCAGAATGCATTATGTGCTCAGATAAATCCTCAGTCCTTACCGGCTGAAATGTTCCTGCACCCACATGCAAAGTCACCTCTGCAGTAGCCACACCTTTTGCCCTAAGAGCAGCCATTAATTCATCATCAAAATGTAAACCAGCAGTCGGTGCCGCAACCGCGCCAGGGCGCTGCGCAAAGACTGTTTGATACCTAGCATGATCTGCTGGAGTATCTGCTCTTTCAATGTAGGGCGGCAAAGGCATATGCCCGTGAGCTTCCAACAATTCAACCGCAGTGCTTTCATGATCAAAGACCAATTCAAATAAAGCGCCTTGACGACCCACAACCTCTGCTTCAAAGGCACCTTCTAATGTCAAACGCGCACCCGCCTTAGGTGACTTGCTCGATCGAATATGAGCCAGCAATCGGCGGTCATCTAGTAATCGCTCAACTAGCACTTCAATTTGGCCGCCTGTAGATTTCAGCCCAAACAAACGTGCCGGCAAAACTTTTGTATTGTTAAAAACCAATAGATCTTCCGGCTGGATCAAATCTAATAAATCACGAAACTGTCTATCCTGGCACTCGCCACTTTCTTTCATAAGCAACATGCGGCTAGCAGCCCTGTCATCCAAAGCTTCTTGAGCGATCAGATGCGGTGGCAAATCATAATCAAAATCGCTTAGCTTCATAATTGGAATCATAGTGAATTGTTTTCATCTTTAGTTGGGCTCCAGCGTAAGGCGTACTCTGGCAAATCTTCTCGATTAGGAATTGGTGTTGGAACTCCCTCATCATCAACCGCTACAAATTTAAACGTAGCATCGGTCACTTTTTCACGAGTACCAATACGCCCTCTTCTCACCCATGCTTCCACATGAATATCCATAGAGGTACGCCCCGTCCTGTCGATGGCCGTGTAAACACCTAAAATATCCCCCACCTTGACTGGCTTAATAAAGCTCATACTGTCGACGGCCACCGTAACCACTCGGTTTTGCGCACGCTGTCCAGCACAAATACCCGCAGCAATATCCATCTGTGACAGAACCCAACCTCCAAATATATCGCCAGAAGGGTTAGTATCGGCAGGCATTGCCATGGTGCGACTAGTAATTCGTCCGCGAGTTTCTTCTTTTTCAGCACTCATACAACCACCTCTAAGAATTAATTCTCTACTGTTTTAGCCAGCAAAGTTACAATGGCTGGCAATTGTAAACCACAATCACAAATACGGGAACGTTATGACGCCAGAAGAACTCATTGCTTATGATAAAGACCATATTTGGCACCCTTACACTAGCATGCAAAACCCTGTACCCGCTTTTCCAGTTGCATCCGCCAGCGGTGTCGAGCTAACACTTGAAACAGGCGAAGTTCTGGTCGATGGCATGTCATCTTGGTGGACGGCATTGCATGGCTATAACCACCCCGTGTTGAATCAAGCGCTGACAGATCAAGCCAGTAAAATGTCGCATGTTATGTTTGGTGGTTTAACTCACGCGCCTGCGGTCGAGCTCGCAAAGCAATTGATTGATATAACTGCTGACAACTTACAGCATGTATTTTTCGCAGACTCAGGCTCAGTTGGCGTAGAAGTGTCGATCAAAATGGCTCTACAGTATTGGATTGCTCAGGATCGTGGAGAAAAGAACAAGCTCCTCACGGTAAGGAGTGGTTATCACGGGGACACCTTTGCCGCGATGTCCGTCTGCGACCCAGTGAATGGTATGCATGACATGTTTACTGGCGTGCTGATTCAACATTTGTTTGCCGATGCGCCCCCATCGATAAAGGCCGGAGAGCCTTGGCAAGAAAGCTACATCAACTCGTTTAAAACGTTAATCACTGCGCATCATCATGAGATTGCCGCCGTTATTCTTGAACCAATGGTGCAAAACGCAGGAGGCATACGTTTCTATCATCCTGCATATTTGCAAAGAGTCCGTGAGCTTTGTGATGAGTTTGATGTGCTATTGATTTTAGATGAAATCGCTACCGGCTTTGGACGAAGTGGAACTTTATTTGCTTATGAGCAAGCGCAGGTAGAACCCGACATCTTGGTTTTAGGTAAGGCGTTAACGGGTGGCTATATGACCTTAGCAGCCGTGATGACTAGTCGTAAAGTAGCACACGGTATTGGAAGTGATGGCCAAGGCGTATTAATGCATGGGCCAACTTTCATGGCAAATCCTTTAGCTTGTAGCGTCGCACTGGCTAGTATCAAACTGTTACTAGAGTCCGACTGGCAACAACGAGTCTTAAACATACAACAACAAATGACCGATGAGCTTGCCAAATGTTTAGATTTAGAAATAGTCGCTGACGTTAGAACTAAAGGTGCTATTGGCGTTATACAACTCAATGAAGCGGTCGACATGCATTGGATACAACCCCGGCTAGTTGAACTTGGCGTATGGATCCGTCCGTTTGGAAAACTGCTCTACATTATGCCGCCATTTGTTATAAGCACTGAGCAACTCAGCAAGCTTACGGCAGCCATGCACACCGTTGTTTCTGAGTTTGATGCTCAATTGACGCATCAGAGCTGAGAAAATCGAAAATGAGCTAAAAAAAGCCATGACAAACCTCTACAATCCGGTAAAATGCGCAACTCAATTCGAGCGATTGATTGCTTGTAAGATGCCGGGATGGCGGAACTGGTAGACGCGCCGGATTCAAAATCCGGTTCTGGTAACAGAGTGGGGGTTCGATTCCCCCTCCCGGCACCATCTTACGACAAAACTCATACACAATGTCTTAAAGTACACCTAAAAATATAAATTCCTCGTACTCTCGCCATCAATCTAGTATCTTTAGCTCATCCAATACCTTGGCTTATATTCGATGCGTTTAATTCTAATAACTACTTTATCGACCTTTCTTTATGGATGCTCCCTTTTCGGGACTTATGTCTGGTCACATCCCCAAAAAAGTCAAAGTGCACAGTTGGCAGACAAAACTGAATGTCAATCGATGTCATCCATCGTATTTGGATCAAATGAGGCATTGCTAGCGCTAGCTAAAAACCCTAATCCTAAGCCAAACCCTAGACTTGAAGCTGATTGCTTAGCAGCAAAAGGGTACAATAGAACCTTTATTCCCAAGCAAGCATAAGAAAGCTGAACTATGGCAACTGACTATCTAGGAAGAACGACTGCTTACAAAAAGACTGAAGCAGGCTACAGGGACAAAGCCCTAAAGATGTACCCTTGGGTATGCGGTCGCTGCGCTAGGGAATTTGTTTACTCAAACTTACGGGAGCTCACCGTTCATCACATAGATCACGACCACGACAACAACCCTGAAGACGGCAGTAATTGGGAGTTACTCTGCTTATATTGTCATGATCACGAGCATTCAAAGTACGGCGAGTTTGTAAAGTATGGAACGATGGCGGAAAAGGAAGTTAAACCAGCCACACACAATCCCTTTGCTGACCTTAAAAGCATGATGAAGAAATAATCGCCAACGCTACATTTTTTATTCCAGAATCTGTGACAGATGTACTTTGTCCATAACTCGCTTCACTAAGCTACTGTATTGATAGTCTTGGTATTTACGCTTCGTCACTATTTCTTCATAGATTATTTGCATACCAGATTCTTTGGCTTTTTCTAGCTGTACCTTCGATGCTAACCTGAAAGTTACTAATGCAATTGCGAGCCCTATAAAAATACCCGCAATGATTGGTAAAATGAGTTCCTGCATTTTCTCAACCTCCTTCGTGCAAGTATCGCCATCCAAATCCATTTAGCGTCGACACAACCACACTTAAAATCACTGTGAAAGAACCGCCAGAGCCTGCAACTGTAGGGGTCAGTTTAAACAAACTCATCGGGTTTGATTATAAGTATAAGCCAGTAATCATTTAAAAGGAACTACTCTGGCTTGATTAATTTACCAACAGTTAGACCTTGAACAATGATAGAGAAAATCACGATAACGTAGGTCACTACGATCAATGCTTCTCTGGCCTCACCCGCAGGCAATGTTAGCGCAAGCGCAATTGAAATACCGCCCCGTAGGCCACCCCAAGTTAAAATGCGGATCACGTTAGGGGTGAATGTTTTTCGCAGCTTCATCAGCGAGACAGGGACTCCAACGCTAATAAACCTAGCTAGCAGCGTTACTGGAATCATGACTAATCCAGCGTATAAATAATTTAGATCGAATGTGAGGATTAAAACCTCCAAACCAATCAAGACAAACAACACCGCATTAAGTATTTCATCGATAAGTTCCCAGAAGTTATCGAGGTGCTCTCGGGTGCGATCTGACATGCCATGCTGGCGACCTCTATTACCAATTAAAAGGCCTGCTACAACAACAAATATTGGCCCTGAAATATGCAAAGCACTCGCTAAGGCATAACCACCAAACACCAAACCCAGTGTCAGCAAAATCTCAACCTGATAGTTGTCGATGCTCGCTAACATACGGAACACAACATAACCAGCGATCAGGCCAAAGCCAACCCCACCCACAGCTTCTTGCAAGAACAGCATCATCACACTAGAGATAGAAACGGGGTCATCCCCACCTCCCGCTGCGATGCCAAGCAAAACAATAAAAACAACAACTGCAAAGCCGTCATTAAATAGCGACTCACCAGCGATTTTAGTTTCTAGTGTTTTTGGAGCGCCTAAGTGCTTCAGTATGCCTAACACAGCAATGGGGTCTGTTGGCGATATAAGGGAGCCAAACAGCAAGCAGTAGATAAAGGGTATATCTAGACCGAATAGTGCAAATACATAGTACGACGCAAAGCCCACCATAATCGTTGAGCTGAGCATGCCG
>CALKXC010000129.1 GCA_938004025.1 uncultured Leucothrix sp.
GCCGCCCGAGACTGACAAAGAATAACCGCCGTCTCCCGCTGCTTCTCCGATAAAACAAAGTCCCGATGCTCAACCTCACCCGACACCAACCCACACTTACAAACCCCACATAAACCATCCGAACACTTCACATCAATAGCGATCCCCGCGTCCAACAAAGCATCCGTAGGAATCTGATCAGCCCTAACCGCAATATCTTTCCCAGACTTAGCCAACCGCAGCACAAAGTCATGATTCACATAGTCCGGCACTTCAGGAACGCTAAAGTATTCAAGGTGACGCGCCTCTTCTGGAAACTCATTGCTTTCAGCAGCATCAATCACGCTTTGCATATACACATCTGGCCCGCAAGTGTAGACGTGCCAGCCTGCTTGATAGCCGCTTAGTATTTGCGCTAAATCAGCTCGTGAGCCTTCTGCAGAGCAATGCAATGTAACCTTATCTGCCCAAGGAATCGTTGCTAGATCTTCCAGAAAACCCGCCGACTCACGCTTTTTATAGGAGTAATGCACTTCAAAATCAGCCCCTATTGCATGGAGTCGATGCGCCATTGCTAGCATCGGCGTAATGCCAATTCCTCCGCCCATTAAGAACGTTTTAGTCGCCTGCTCTTCTAGTGGGAAATGATTAATTGGCTTAGCGATAAATATCTTACGACCCTGCGAAAATATACGGTGCATGAGCTTCGAGCCGCCCTTACCTTCATCTTCTCGCAATACCGCAATCTGGTATTTTGAACGATCCGCAGGATCACCCGATAAAGAATACTGCCGCAAAAACTCAGGGGCTACGACGATATCGATATGCCCACCTGCCTGCCATTCCGGCAAATCACTGCCATCTAACGCACGGAACTCATACTTGTTTACATCTCGCGTCATTGATTCAACTAAGCTTACTTCTACCCGCAAAAGAGGTGATGTCACGTCGGCTTTGTAGGTATGCACCATCGTGGTATCGCCACTCTTTAAACGCTGCTGATACTCATCGGCAGACACCATCGCCTCGTAGGCTTTTATGCCTTTTTCACGATCCATTGGGAAAGGATAGGGGTAAGGATGCGGCGCTAGGTTTGCGGGATACACCGCCAGCGTTTGATCTTCAAACTTTAAGTTCAACTCAGGTTGCAGGCTGCGCTCATTTTTAGGTTTAGTAGTAGGTCGGTAACCACCATTGTCCTGCACTTCCAAATCCCACCACCATTTTTTAGTGAGGTTAAGACCGCCATTACCAACCGCATCATCCAACTTTTCTAGCAGCGGTGCAGTTTTTGGAAACTTCATGGCAACGCCACGAAATGCCGCTTCCGATAACAATCCTTCAAGATTCCATGGACAGGTTTTCATGCAGCGCCCGCACATCGCGCCACCTTCTGTGGTAATGCGGTAGGTCGCACATTTCTGACTATCTGACTTCCAGATTTCGTAACCATTAAACATGGTTTTGGGGCCAGCAGTGATTGCCCCTGCGGGGCATTCACGCGCGCATTTGTTGCAAGATTCACAGAAGGTTTGCAGTCCAAAATCTATTGGCTTATCAAAAACAAATGGCATATTGGTAGTGACTGCGCCTGACTTTAAACGCGGCCCTAAGAACGGATTCAAAATCACTTCACCAATACGAGACACCTCTCCCAAACCAGACAGCAGCAGCAAAGGTGGCTGCAACACCTCACCATCCAACACGGTATGTGATCGGGCCCCATAACCCAAGTCGCGAATGTGTTTGGCAACGATCCCGCCTATTAGTGAAAAGCGCAGATACGCTCGCATCGATTGCGCGACGGATATCCAATCATCACCTGACGCACCCTCCATCGTTTCATAACCCTGATCAATAATGATGGAGATGGCACTGTCATGGTAAGCCTCTAACGGCTCGCCCAGCGCGTCATGTGAGTAGTAAGCCCAATCTGGACATTCTGACAAACCCACCGCATCAGCACCTAAGAAGTAACAAGCGGCTTTGATGTTGTCTGCATTACGCTGCGGGTCATCTGTACCCTCAGTAATCGTGTCGGCCTCGTCACCATTTTGAATGAGTACGAAGGCCCCTAACGCTCGACGCTGCGCAGTCGAAGGAGCAGCTTTACGCACATACAAGCCTCCCGTTGCACCGTCCTGCACCTTTTTGCCAAGATCCCCAAACTGAGCACGAGCGAACATATCGGTACGTTTAGGTACGCGGGCGACACGGGCTGCATCGATAAAGGTTGTTGTTGCTTCAACGCGCTTAAGCTTTTCAAAAGGATGCTCGCCATCAACGAAGCGACGGTTTTTATAGCGCTGCTGATTTGAAGCATTTTTGGCAAAACCTTTACCCAGCTTCCACGCTAAACCGTGCGTATGTGAGCGAGGTTGTTGATCCAATGGAACGAGTGGTTTGTCTGTAGCCACCGCAAAAGTGGTAGTGATGGCTGCGACACCAAAACCGCTACCCACATAAGGGTTAACTAATTCACCGTTTTCTAGTGTGGCCAAACCTGCTGCTACCGCGAGCTGGTTTAAATCAACATCTGAAGTAGAAACGGAGTGCGCGCGCCCTTCATAACCCAACACGCGTAGATAATTCGCCAGCACTACGGCTGTCTCATTGGCGCGTGCGCCAGCACGCTGTTCTTGCGCGTCGGCAATCCACTCGTAACCTGGCTCGTCAGCTTCAGGATCACGCGGATATTCATAAAGGAACACGATGGCATGCGTATGGTTGTCGATCGTGGTCGGTGGTGCTTCCATAGACTCTTTCAGCTCAGCCATGATCATGTCGATGCCGGCAGCTAAGGTTTTAGTTTGCTTGTTACGCAAATCATCCGCGAGTGCATCAATTCCAGGATTTCTTATTACGTTTGCTAAATGGGCGGATTCCGGTATTTCACAGGCAGCCACCATCGATGCATCTGAGAAATAACCGAAGCCTTTGAGATGATTAATTCGCTCAAGCAGGTCTTCTGGACACTCTGCTTTGACTTTATTCACTAAGCCGTCGCGCAATGCATCGAGCATGGATTGGTATTCATCCATGGCGTTAACGATATTCTGGGGAGCTTCAGGACGTTTGAATGAAATCGGCGACATCGCAGGAATTGCCGACAGGTCGGGCATGGTTTCGCTTCGTGCCAAGCGCTCTAGAGGGTATGGCCCCATATGGGTTGGGCGGTTTTTGTCTGAGAAAAAACGCATGCTTGATTCCACTCCTCTGATATTTAGTTCTGCCAACTAAGCTGCCTAAGTCGCGCTTCCATTCTACCTATAAAAAAATAAAACAAAAATAAAAGTCAACCGATCCTCAATCCCCCCGTTGTGTGCCTATCTTATCGATAAGCAGACTCATTTAAAAAACTTACAGGATTAACAAA
>CALKXC010000130.1 GCA_938004025.1 uncultured Leucothrix sp.
TCAATACCAGGCACTGCTTCTTGTGCGCAGTCTTTAATTAATTGCATATTCTGAGCGTAGGTAGAAGGCAAAGCCCCTTCTCCTTGGTCGTTAGTGCCCAACAGAACAATTAATAAATCTGAGTCCGAAGCTATTAGAGCGTCTTGCCACATCTGCTTTGCAACAGGGTCGCCGAAATGCTGAACAACTTCGCGAGACGACAGTCCGCCATTTCCATACTCATGGACTAGTGAGCCTGTTGCGTTGTCAAATGAAACACCGCCCAGAAAAACACCCGCAGTGCCAGCTGAAGTAATTTCCAACTCTAACAAGTGAGACGCGCCCGCACTGGCTACCATAGAAGTAGTTTTATAAGCAAGTGGCGAATCAGTATCAACCGTTTGCCATGCTCCTGAATCAACCCTAAACCGGAATGTTCCGCCTCCCGGCCTGCAAATATACTCGACTGAAACAATATCACCGCTAGCCGTCACGCTAAGCGAGGCGGCCACATCGGTTGTCTCAAAATGCTGAGTTTGTAATCCGTATGAGATACTTTGCAACGCTTGGTTTCTATCAATCCATGAACCTACAAGCGCCACGATTGGATCATTTAATTCAATAAATCCAGTTCCGCCATCAGAGCCTAGTGATTTTATCCACGCGTCCAAATCTTGATAAATTTGCGTGTTGTTTTGTACACCGAGATCAACCCAAGAATCCCCAAGCAAGGCAATTCTAATGTCATCGCCATTGGCTATTTTAGCTTTCGAGCTTTCAATGTTTTCACACTCGCACGCACTTAGAGCACTTATATCTCCGGCGTATGCCTGTGATAGTGACGGGTCGAAATAGGCTGTCGGGGTTTTGTCATTAGTTCTAAAAACCCCGATAGCCTTTGTTCCATCACTGGCGCATAACGTTAATTTTACGCAGCCCATTAAGAGGCCTCAATGACATCGCAGCACTCAATATGCGTTCCGGTTATCTCCAAGTTTGATGCAGATAGCTGATACTCAGCTCCATCCAGAGAGTCGTTTATTTGAACGAACAACCGCTTGCATATCGAGACAGTCGTATTTGCCGGAATAGTCGCATAGGCGATACCGTGAAAACTTGACTCATCCTGATGCGAAGCTGCCGTTGGGCCGCTTGAAGGGTATAACTGTGCCGCTGCGCCAGTAGGGAATAGGGACCAGTTCGCGCCACCATTTATTGAATACTGAAGACGCAAAAATACACGCTTTAATCCCGTTGCGGTCGTTGAGTCTCTAGTCTGCCTGAATCCTTCGTAGCACTCGATTCTTACCTCTTCCTCGCAGTCTCCGGTAGTGTAATCAGCACAAACAACCGACTCGGCAATCTCAGCATTGGCAGGTGTTGTATCATCGATTCTCTCATCAAGGTAAGTGCTTTGAGCGGAAACGTGCTTGAATTTGCTTTGAAATCTAAACGAGCTTCCGTCAGATTTTGATACTCGTATTGATCCATCTTGACAGGTAAGGTCGGTTACACTGGCACAAGGAACAAGTGTTGAGGCGTCACCAACAAAGTCAGTTAAGTCTTTGTTGAATCGCTTAACCGTCCCTGCCCCAACATCTCTAACAATGATAACTATAGCGTTACCGTTTTCTGGGTCGCAAAGCTCAGTTTGAACGTAGCATGTTTCTGGAGCCACACTGTTATTCGTGAGTGGGTTTACATCCCAGACAACGCCATCCTGGGACTCAACGCCTAGAGCCGTTTCAGGGTTGCAAGGCTTTGAACCCAAGTAATTACCGCCGCCATCAATCATGTTCCAGACAGCTTGAGACGGATCAACAGGGTCTCCGTTAACATCAGTTGCAGGCACTGTTTGAGTTGCACCGTCAGCGTCTACGTAGGTTGTGTTTCCAGCTGCATCCACCGTGCTGAGTTGTGGCTCGCCAGACTGGGTTGGCTCGTCAAGTACTTCGCCAGTGACTTCCTTTCCAGCCTGATCAATAAAGATTTCAGTCTTTGTACCATCACCGTTATCACGCAATCCTTTGTACTGATTTACGCATACTTTAGTAGGCCTGTTGTCGCTTGTAACGATCTCGTGGAACAAGCCGTCATCACTAGGCGTGGTTGTACTGCCTTGAGTCTTTTCGTCATCGCGAGAATTAACAATTGCACCATTCGCATCGTAATACGTGGTGATCTTGTTACCAGCAGGAATTGGGTTGCCCTGAGCGTCAAGATGTGTTCCATCAGACTCGCCTTGCTCTGAATATCCGTCCACGGTGTCAGTATCAACTGCCAACGCCATAACAGTGTTATCAGCAAATACGATTAAATCCTGACCCGCAGAATATTGATTTCCGTAATCATCAACATCAGCTGCTGGCGCTTCAATGACCGTGGCGAATGTGTTGGTATCGTTCTTGTCAGACGAGAACCAAGTGCACGAGCCATCATCTTCAACAGTTACCGTATATAGGCAGCCATCTAATTGATTACGCCAAATACAAACACCTGACTCAACATCTTCTTTCGTTGGCTCGTCGAGCTGCGTAACGATAGGCTTGACAACTGGCACAGGCTTTTTCGCGCCTTGGTTGAATACTGCTACACCAGTTAACGCATCAATGACAATTGTGCCGCCGATGTTGTCAGGAACCTCTTCCGAGTCACAAAGCTCAACGATTGACTCATCTAGCAAACACACTTTGACTTTGTTAGTCATCCACTCTGGAAGAGTGTCGTCTGAATCGTAAACGGTCTGTCGCTGGTCTGCGATTTTTACAGCTTTTTGAGAAAAGGCTGGCTTACCAGTAACAGCGCCAACAACAACAACACCATTGGTGTCCTCTGGCAATTCCTCGCCATCGTATACATCAACCAGCGTTCCATCTATTAAGCATACCTCGACCTTTTCAGACATCCAATCCGGCAGAGTATCACCAGCGCAGAAGTGTGTCTGACGATCCGGCTCGACTTCCACAGCTACAACTTCAGGCTTTGGGATCTTATACGATCCTGCGCCAGTTGCCGTAAATGTTGCGCCAGTTGTATCGGTGAGCGTCTGACCGCTAAACCAGGGCTTTGCTTCAATTATCATAAATCAATCCAGTGTTTAAACGGTTGCAGTAGGTGAGAACCATGAACCGTCTTTTTGTCGGTAATAGACACAACTCTCAGTATCATTAAAGAATATTTTCGTGGGCCCTACGTAGTCCGCATCAGGCGTTATTGATCCACAGTCGTATTCAGATTCATTGCTTACAGGGCACTCGCTTATAAGCTTTCCTGATACGCCGTAATGACGGATGAAACCATCTTCACAAACAACGTCGTAAACACCGCGCCAGCAATCCGCCAACACGCTGAGAACGCGTTGTTTGAAGTTGTTTATCGATCCAATGCCAACCGCCGTAAGCTTTGTTGGGCTTGTTTTTGAATCAGCCATA
>CALKXC010000131.1 GCA_938004025.1 uncultured Leucothrix sp.
CTTTTATCCAATTGAAAAGACACCCCCTACTTGTTAATGTTCCAGTGAATACTTAATCGTCAGGAGCTATAAACTCAGCGCTCGTTTCGTAACGCCGAGCAATTAGGACAATCCAGATACCACCAGCAGCCGCTCCAAGGACATTCAGCACGAGATCGTGAAAGTGAGAATTTCTCCCTGGTATCAAAATTTGGCTTATTTCAATTCCAAAGCTGACAAGCCCACCTACAAGAATGGAACCAAAGACCGGAAGCACATAGTTGTGTGGAACAGGCGTTCTTCTCCAGAGCACGATTGCAACGAAAAATCCTAATGGCCAAAATCCGATAAAGTTAACAACCAGATCAACTTTATTGTCAGATATTAAACTGTCAAAATCGGTTAATCGCAAAGCACGCTTATCGGGAAAATCCCCAGGATTTGGAATTCGCAGTGAAGCTGCACTTTCTGATAAATCGATAATCTCGCCGTCAGACGGTGAGTTAAAGTCATAACTTCGCAGCAGCTCACTTTGTTTGTTTTGTAGATCTAGCAAGGTCACATCAAATTTCGCTATACCACCGAACCATCCATGCTTTCCGTCAGGCGAATTCCCAATAACAATCCGGGCATCCTCCTTACCTAAATCGTATGTTGACGGACTGTGGCTTTGCACTAACTGCCCGTTCAAATAGAGTTCGTTCCGATCTAGATGAAGCTTAACCATGACCTTCAGCTCTTGTCCAACGAACTTCCCGATATTCGCAGTTAGTCTCAGCAGGCCTTCTTCATTAGCGAAATCATAGCCCTGCATGATGATTAAAAAATTTTCCCATTGCCCAATCACAAATGGCTCTGGATCATTACGGAAATCCACATGCAGCATCGTTCGAAAATTACCACTAGCAAAACTTCTTGGCACTATGACAAAGTCAAATATCAACTGATGATCATGACCAATGATAGATGAAAGGTCGGGGAATTTGCCATGGACTAAACCGTATTCACCGAACTCCGTTCTCGACGGGAACTCGTCCCATTCAAGCCAATTCTCTTTGAAACTCCCTCTCGGAAGAAGGCCTGCCATCAAGGTAACCACAACCACAAAAACCAATGCTATCCAACACAGATTAGCCTGATCGGGAAATTTAAATATTGTTGCGCCTTCGGGATTTCCGCATCGATCATTCGATGAATTATTTTTTTGCATCGATTTTCACGTATGAGGTACGTGACAGCCATAATTTCTCAACATATCGCTTACTCATCACAAGGTATTACATCATGCCTATGCTACAGGAACTGTAAAAATACTATATCTTTCGCATAAGTAGCGATGACATATTCAACGATTCACTAGGCACAACATCGAGCGCCGCTCTAATACAGTTGCGATCGAAAAGATGCGGATTTAGCATGGACATTTGTACGAGAACTATCAGTCCAACGAATTCAAAGCATCTACACTTCGATTCCAAATAGTCTCAGCACTATTGAACGTTTCATAAGTTGAAGTTGAACCGTCTTGGATATTATCTAAATGCGAACTTATTTCATTAAATATATCATTAGCCACACTGCAGCTCGGCGATATTGTAATGTCGGAACAGGACTTAGCGCTCATGGCGCTAGCAACCACTGTTATCGCTAATTCTGAAGAGCGTAGCGATGCAACCCGTACGGCATCTTGAACCCCTGTTATCGCCGTTACTTGTAGGTTGTCGTTGTCGCTTTCGCTTACCGTTAGAGCAAATTTTAATTGTTCAGCTACATTTCTAAAAAACGGCACTGGATTAACTGACAGTGATTGATCGCTAACCTGACGACTGTTTACTACTACCGCTGTTAATTCGGCTATAGCTTCATCGTAACGTTGCTGAACAAGCAAAGGCGCAACAGGGGCCACCGATCTTATGTTAATCAATGATTCTTCCACAATACCCACAAGGCTATGCAGACGATCATCCACCATCGACGGATCATTGAGAAAATCGTTGGGATTCTCAGTTGTTACCACCAATGATCGACCATTGTCAGGATCAATACCAGAATACTCACCCACCACAGCAGCCCAACAAACATCACGTGTTTTCATATGGGTTGTAGAACCAGGCGACCAGGCAGTTGAATTACCACCGTAAAACCCTGAATAATAGAGATAGTCTATGACTGGAGTGTCACCTGCGAGTTGCCACCCAATATTCTGCTGATCTAGTACCAACTCGCCATCAATCCAACCTCGTATAGTGCCGTCAGATACTTGCGGAGAGGAATTTGCTCTCACCTCCATAATAACTGTAAACCATTCACCGATAGGAACGTTTGCATCTCCATAGCGAATGTCTTCTCCGTATTGATCCGGTCGATCAGCCGCGTATGAATAAATAACTATGCGTCCAGTTCCATCTCCATTACCTCTCCACATCAATCGAGAAGAGAAACCGTTGGGGTCGATCGTACCCCCCGTTGGTTTAGTGCCGCCCGCAAATCCGAAGCCCAACTTCCCTCCTTCATACGAACCGCCCCAATCAAAACCAGGCTCAAAGTAAAATGATTGAATCAGGCGGTAAATTTGCTGTTCTGGTAGTCGTGCACCAACAACGGCTCGATCAGTGCCAATGGACGAAGGAATAAATCGCTGGCGCAATGCAGTAGAACCGTCATCTTGTGGCTCTACAGCCAGAAATTCCTCACCTATTGAGAAATGAAACTCTGACAGCCATCTATCCCAATCAGCATCAGCCACACTGCCAAAACTTTCACTCTCATCACCTAAGTGCAAACACACGGCATCACCTGCACTGTTGCCCAAAATGATGTTTTGTTCATCGCTTGATAAACCAGCGTCAGTTTCAATGTCAATGTCAATGTCAATGTCAATGTCAGTGTCAGTGTCAGTGTCAGTGTCAGTGTCAGTGTCAGTGTCAGTGTCAGTGTCAGTGTCAGTGTCAGTGTCAGTGTCAGTGTCAGCGTCAGCGTCAGCGTCAGCGTCAGCGTCAGCGTCAGCGTCAGCGTCAGCGTCAGTGTCAGTGTCAGTGTCAGTGTCAGTGTCAGTGTCAGTGTCAGTGTCAGTGTC
>CALKXC010000132.1 GCA_938004025.1 uncultured Leucothrix sp.
TTTTTTCTCTTCAGGGTTCAAGACACTTTGCAATCGTTCTAACAGATCAACCTTGGCTGACTGCTCCCGTAATATTACAACAACACCTTGCCCTCCTTCATCAATCATTTTCATTGCATCTTGCAGCGGCCATCCGCAACCCGGTTCTCTAAGTGATAGTAAATCACAGACTGAGTCTTCTAAATGCACTCGAGTTAAAATACTATCTTCACCGTTTATTTCACCTTTCACTAAAGCCATATGTGTTTGGTTACTAGCAATATCCTGATACGCGATTAAGTTGAATTCACCGTGAGCGGTTTTGACTGTCTTCTCAAAGATACGATTGACCGTAGTTTCAGTATCTAAGCGGTAACGAATCAGGTCTTCTATGGTACCCATTTTAAGCTGATGCTTTTCGGCAATACTGACTAAGTCATCACGTCGAGCCATTGTGCCATCTTCATTAAGAATCTCAACAATGACCGCTGATGGTTCGAAGCCTGCGAGTGCCGCTAAGTCGCAGCCTGCTTCGGTATGACCTGCACGTGTAAGCACACCACCTGCTTGTGCCATGATTGGGAAAATATGACCGGGTTGAACGATTGATTCAGGCGTTGCATCAGGTGCAATGGCTGCTCGAACGGTCAATGAGCGATCATAAGCAGAAATGCCGGTGGTAACGCCTTCAGCAGCCTCGATAGACACCGTGAAGTTCGTACCATGAACGTCATTGGTGCTTGATACCATCAGAGGCAGGTCGAGTTGTTTACAGCGTTCACGGCGCATCGTCATACACACTAAACCACGGCCGTGAGTGGCCATAAAATTAATATCTTGTGGACGAACTTTTGAGGAAACCATAAGAAAATCACCTTCATTCTCACGATCTTCATCATCAACGATAATGACCATCTTTCCTTCGGCCAAGTCAGCGATTATTTCTTCTATTGGGTTAAACATAACAGACTTCATGAGTAACCATTCTCTTTCAAGAAACCTTCAGTGATTCCACTCTCTTTTGCCGAACCAATAGCTGCCTTATCACCCAGTAACAAGCGTTCAAGGTAACGTGCAAGCAAATCAACTTCGAGGTTAACGGGTGTTCCCGCTTGGTAACCTCCAATCACTGTTTCCTGCAAGGTATGCGGCACAATGTTAATTTCAAAACGACAGCCATCGACTCGATTAACCGTTAAGCTCACCCCGTCGATAGTGATCGAACCTTTTGCAGCAATATATTTCGCTAACTCTTTGGGAGCTGCAATTTCAAACCATTCCGAACGACCATCGTTACGACGTGCTTCAACTTGCCCTAGTCCATCGACATGGCCACTTACCAAATGACCCCCTAAGTGGTCTTGTAGTGTGAGTGCACGTTCAAGATTTACGTGTGAACCTGTTTTGAGATTGCCCAATGATGTTAGAGACAAAGTTTCTCTGGATACATCGGCAACGAAGCTGTTTTCTGTTAGTTGAACGGCTGTCAGGCATACGCCATTGACAGCAATACTGTCGCCCAGTTTGACATTACTCATTGGCAGCTTGCCTGTTGCTACGCTAAGGGCAACATCGCCACCTTTTTCCTGTAAGGATTGGATAGAGCCAACTGCTTGAATAATACCGGTAAACATGAACTAAACCTATTTCTGCGTGAGGCTCGCAATGATACGCCAATCGTCACCAATTGCACGTATATCCTTAATTTTTAGATCGATCCTGTCTTGCATCGTTTTGATATTTGGCAGGTGAAATGCACCTAGTCCATCACTGCCTAATAAATGCGGAGCCATGTATAACAACAGCTCATCCGCTAAGCCTTCTTGTATCAAGCTACCGCAGAGCTTTGCGCCGGCTTCGGTATGAATTTCATTGATTTCGCGTTTAGCAAGGTCCTCCATAACCGCCTTGAGTGACATGGCTTCGCCCTGCTGCTCACTTGAAATAACAACGACATCAGCACCGGCTTTTTCTAGGGCTTTAATCTTATCTAATGAGCTATTTAGGGTATAAATAACAGTCTGGCCAGGAAGAGCAAGAAGCTTCGCATTTGTTGGGCACCGCAGTTGAGAGTCTAAAATGACCCTTACCGGTTGCCTCACGTCACCTTCAATTTGCAAAGCTTGTGTATCAAGTCTGACAGTAAGGGATGGATCATCCGCTAGAACGGTACCAATCCCCGTTAATATTGCTGAACTTTTCGCACGCCAAAACTGAACATCATGACGTGCAGCTTCTCCAGTGATCCATTTGCTTTCACCACTAGATAATGCGGTTTTCCCATCTAAACTAGTTGCCATTTTAACGCGAACGAATGGCAGCTTCTTTTCCATGCGTTTTATGAAGCCAACATTGATAGCCCTAGCTTGGTTTTCTAAAACGCCTGATATCACTTTAATTCCAGCTGCCTCTAGTAATGCAATACCACTACCCGCAACTTTTGGATTTGGATCTTGCATAGCAATGACGACGTTTGAAATACCTGCTTTAATTAAAGCACTTGTGCAAGGTGGTGTCCGACCAGTGTACGAACAGGGCTCTAGCGTTACATAAGCCGTCGCCCCTTTTGCAGATTCACCCGCTTTTTTTAACGCATTTACTTCGGCATGGTCATGGCCCGCGAGCTGAGTAAAACCTTCAGAAATTACTTGACCATCCTTTACTAAAAGGCAACCAACATAAGGGTTAGGATGAGTGATGTACTGGCCGCGCTTGGCAATCTGTATTGCTCGAGCCATGAATTCGAGATGTTGTGAGTCTTCCATTGCTAGACGGAGTCGTCCCCGGAATTCTTTTGTTTAGCTTTTAGTGTTGCAACCTTTTTTTCCATCAGGTTGATAGTTTCAACGAACTCATCAATATCATTGAAGCTTCGATACACCGAAGCAAAACGAATATAGGCTACGCCATCGAGATTTCGCAGTTGTTGCATTACCTGCTCGCCAATCCATTGAGATTCAACTTCACGTAAGCCGCTGCTAAGGATTTGTTTTTTTATTTGTAAAATCGCCCGGTCAATACTGTCCATACTGACTGGGCGTTTTTCTAGGGCTAACATCATGCCAGCCCGCAATTTTTCAACATTGTACGCTTCGCCAACGCCATCGCTTTTAAGAACACGTGGCATATTCAGATCGGCTACTTCATAAGTCGTGAAGCGTTCTTCACAGGTACCACATTTACGTCGTCTGCGAACTTGATCGCCTTCTGCTCCGAGACGGGAATCAACAACGCGTGTATCTGTGGCACTGCAAAACGGACAATGCATAGGCTCAATTACTCAGCATAAACAGGAAGACGACCGCAGATCTCGCTTACTTTAGCTTTGACACTATCGCTAACCGCTTGATCTTCGATGTTCTCCAATATATCACAGATCCAGCCAGTCAGATCAATACAATCCTGTTCTTTAAATCCGCGAGTTGTCACTGCTGGGCTACCAATACGTAAACCACTAGTGACAAAAGGTGACTGTGGATCATTTGGTACAGAGTTCTTATTAACAGTGATATGGGCGTTACCTAAAGCGGCATCTGCTGCTTTACCCGTAATACCTTTATCAATTAAATCAAGTAAGAACAAGTGATTATCGGTTCCATCAGAAACGATGTTAAAGCCACGCTCTTTGAAGGTATGCGCCATGGCTTGAGCATTCTTAATTACCTGAACTTGATAATCCTTAAAGCTTGGCTCCATGGCTTCTTTGAACGCAACGGCTTTAGCAGCAATCACGTGCATTAATGGCCCACCTTGAGTACCTGGGAATACCGCTGAGTTCAGCTTCTTCTCAATTTCAGGGTTAGACTTAGCTAGGATGATTCCACCGCGTGGCCCGCGTAACGTTTTGTGAGTGGTTGACGTCACAACATCAGCGATTTGAACCGGCGAAGGATATACACCCGCAGCAACTAAACCTGCAACGTGAGCCATATCAACAAACAGTATCGCACCCACTTCATCCGCGATATCACGGAAACGTTGCCAGTCCATCACACGAGAATAAGCAGAGAAACCTGCGATGATCATCTGAGGCTTGTGCTCACGTGCCAATGCTTCGACCTGATCGTAGTCAACTTCACCTGTATCGTTATTTAAACCGTACTGAACGGCGTTGTATATTTTGCCTGAAAAGCTAACGTGTGATCCGTGAGTCAGGTGACCACCATCTGATAGGCTCATGCCTAATACCGTATCACCAGGATTCAGTAGCGCCATATAAACTGAAAGGTTAGCCGAAGAACCTGAGTGCGGCTGTACATTGACGTAGTCAGCACCAAACAATTCTTTCGCTCTTGAGATCGCTAAATCTTCAGCGACATCAACAAACTCACAACCACCGTAATAGCGCTTTGAAGGGTAACCTTCTGCGTATTTGTTGGTAAGTACCGAGCCTTGTGCTTCCATGACGTAAGGACTGGTGTAGTTCTCAGAAGCGATCAACTCAATGTGATCTTCCTGACGTTGTGATTCATCAGCAAGTGCTTCGTATAACTCACTATCGTAATCGGCGATATTCATTTTAATGCTAAACACGTCATTGCTCCTGACACTGTAGTTTTAATAAATCTCAATAACTTCAGAGCCAAATGATGAAAAATCATAGTGTGGCAAGGCTGAAATTATTATGGGATTAATACTTGATAAACGAGTAAGTCTAAGGAAACAATAATTTCATAGCCAGTAAAAAATACTATATTTAGAGGTAAGTAAAACTACATCATTCCATTAAACTGTTGGGCATCATTTCGTAATGACTTACGATTAATATGATACACCTGAGTCAGCAGCTTGTTTTTTTGTAAACGATATTCTTTATCGCGTGGTGGTTTGTACTGATACAAGCCTCTAGCGAGTTTGTAGTCCCATTTAAAATTTTTCATATACGGGAAGCGTTCCGGCTTTTTCATGAACAAACGATCGAATGGAGTATCTGGTAAAGGTTTAAATCGAGATAATCTTATGCGATCTAGGTATTGCTCGTATTGTGCGATAAATTCCACGGTTAGTTTAAGGTCTTCGGCAGTCTCGCCAGGGAAACCTTGCATCATTGAAGTTCGCACACTAATTCCGGCATCATAGGCATTTTTAAGAAACTCACCTGCCTCTTCTACTTTAGTACCTTTCTTCATGCTATCGAGTAACTCTTGGCTACCAGACTCTAATCCAAATGAGATGCGAGTGAGCCCTGCTTTCTTAGCCGCATCCAGCGTTGCTTTATCTAAGCCATTATCCCCTAAATGATTGACATGAACGGTGGCAATCCATCGTGCACCAGGCACTACTGTTTGTATATTTTCAATTAATCCATACCAAAGATCCAAGTCGGAATTTAATTTGATATCTAGAAAGATAAAATCGGTGCTCTGGTGAATTTCAGATTGGTGTTTTAATTCATTGAGAACGGGCTGTAACCCTCTGGATCTAAAGGTTCGGCCATTCGCCGACACGACATCACCACAAAAAGTGCAAGCTCCCCAGCTACACCCCCTGCCTGACATGATTGGAATTATCTTGTGAGGGTATTTCTCCCAAGGGAAATCGCTAAAATCTGGAACCGGAAGCCTTTCCAAGTTTTTAAGCGGCAATAAGGGTTGAACGTTATCCTTTGATTCTTGTGTAAATACACCCTCTTGTCCTGACAAGGACTCACCGTTCAATAACTTTTCAATCATTTGTGGAAGTTTAAACTCGACTTCTCCACCAACGATTGCGGCAATTCCTTTTAGGGAAAGCCATCGTTTGGTAACACGATCAAGGTTGAAGAATGGTCCACCTAATAAAACAGGAATGCCTTTTGCCGCGGCTCGTTCACCAATGAGTTTACACATCTCATAATGGTCTAAATACGAGGAAATAAGGATTGCCGCAGGCTTTGTTTCAAGTGCTCGATCCACTTCAGCTAACATGGCTGGATGTGGTTTCGCATTGCGCTTGGCTAACTGCTCCCTTAAAAAATCTCTTGAATAGCTCATTAACGGATTACCTGAAAAGTACAGGCGACGCATCAGCTGATCTTTCCAATTTTCCGGATTATCTCGGGTAAACGTAGGTACTCCGAGTGCGAGTGGACTTAGTAAGCGAACTTTGTAATCAGCATCTCGTAGCGTCTTGATGAGGTAACCTACAGCCAGTGTGGGGTAGGCTGCAAAGTTATTAAGGTCGATGAATAATAGTTCAGGGGTAGAATTCTGTTTTGTCATACAGAAGTTATAGAACAAATTAATTAGAAATGTGTAAATTTGTTAAATAATCAATTTAGTCCTTACGGATGCTTTTAATAGTCCCGTCCGGTATTGTTTTACTTTGCCAAACGATCTCAAGGCTTGAATCAATAAAATCATCAGGTATCAAGGTTGGACGTTTACTAAAGGGCGCTCTTCTATCACGCAACCTTACACCGGCTTTAGTTAGTACATCTTCCAAACACACATAAACAAATTCAGTACAGGAAAGATTGTTATATCGTGAAAAATCAAAACGAAAATCATAAGGTGTGCCTAAGCTCATTAGGGCCCGGTTATACACTTCGTTTACATTATCTTGGCTAATCTCTGACGATCTCAGAATGAGTAAGTAATCGCAGCGGCAGAAGTTTAGCAGGTCTTCCATAAACACGCCTTCAGCCATGGCATGGATGACGATCTGCTCGCCTTCAGCGTAAAACTCATCTTTCGCAGCGGAAAGCAACATTACGTTATCTGGGTTGGGTACATTGCCGACATAGAGGCCCGTATGCGTAAAGAATCCAGGAATAAAATAACTGTCTAAGTAGTTTTTATAGCCTCGCACCAGAATGTCGCCAGGTTGTAATGTATTCATCACCTCGCGAGTTTCATCCCCTTTAATAAGGTAGCTGCCAGGGTCATAAAGCACAAAAAATGGAAACTTATAAATCTTCATATCTCCAAAGATTTTTAGTGTCCCATTATAAATTTTTGTCAGTAGATTCATGTCAAAATCCTAATGTAATCCCCTTTATCTAACTCCTGTTGGATGTCAGCAGGAATCATATCTCTGTTAATCATTAGGTCTCGTTCATGCAAAGGCCTTGAGTAGGCATCTTCAGTTGGTAGGCGTTTATCGATAGCGTCTAACCAGACAGGTTTGCAATGTTCGAAATCCTTTTCGAATTGCTGTTTTACTTCTTTAGCAAATTTCTCGTCATAGACGAATATATTACTTTCTGAGTGATGATAGGTAGATCCTCGAGCCATGTTATAGGAACCGATAGAAGCAATCTCATCATCAACCAAGAAATTCTTAGAATGAAAAGCACCTTCTAATTGCCATTCCCATATCTTGACGCCACTCTCTAACAACCCACGATAATGCTTGGTGCATTCTTTGTACATCCAGCCTAACAGCCCTTTAACCATCAATGATTGTGATGAATATTGTGAGTTAGTGATTAGATTGACCTCAACGCCTCGCTTCACTGCTTCTGCTAGGTACTGTGCAACTATCTTAGGGGGCCTTATGCCGTGGCATCCCCAATAAATAGAATGCTCTGCGTTTTTTATAAGTGATAGAAACGCATTCGTCAGTGGTAAATCATTATCATCATAAGGTTTATGAGCAACATAACGCACTTGAACATTACCAGCGTGGGAATCTTCGCAGAAATAGTCGGCAAATTCTACTTGCAGGTCTTGTGCTGATTTCACGTGTTGGGTTTTGACAAAGTCAGTGTAGAAAGCTGCCTGATTGGGTTGCCGGTTCTCCCACGCTCTATAGCGTGAAAAATCTTTAAGGAATTGGGTTTGGATATCCCGAACGACTGGGCCTTGTAAATGAACATCAGTATCGCGCCACGCAAACGATTTAATTCCACCGTAGGCATATTTATCACCCCAATTAATCCCCCCTAGGATGACTTCTTTACCGTCGATGATCATGTATTTTTCATGATAATGACGTTTTAGTTTTAACTTAAGATTACGCGCTATGTGTTTAAATGGCCCCGTATTCTTGGGTAAAGGCAACCATTCATCTAGCAAGCTATTATATTGATGAATTAACGCGCCTGCTGCTTTTAACCGTTTTATCATCGGACCAGCAAACGTTGTTCGATTAACGATTTCGTCAAGAATGATTCTAACCTCAACCCCTTCTTGCAATTTTGCCACTAAAACTGCTTCGAGGCGTCGAGTCGTTTCATCTTTCATCATCGAAAACGTTGCGATATGGATGGAGTGTCTTGCCTGATCAAGTAGCCTCCAACGAATCTGATAAGACTCGCCCCCACTCGGTAAAAATCTAATATCGTTATTGTTCTTTATTGTGCTGCTAGTGAGCGAGTCCAACATTTCAGGGGTATTTGACATAAAGGTAGTGTGGTTTCATTAAGTTGAATTATTATTAATGGTCGTTTTTGGATGCCTATTCGTTCATTTTTTGGCCGAAAGTTATAGTGTAAATGAGATAAATAATAAATTTTTACACCAATGGCTTGAGATAAAAAAATTCTATGCAATGTTTAAGGTTAGCTCTAAAAGGATATGACCGTTCAGTTAAAAGTGTTTTTTCAAAC
This sequence comes from uncultured Leucothrix sp., assembly GCA_938004025.1. GTDB lineage: Bacteria > Pseudomonadota > Gammaproteobacteria > Thiotrichales > Thiotrichaceae > Leucothrix. The sequence continues at coordinate 8,510 of CALKXC010000132.1, forward strand.
ATCAGAAACGATAGTTATTCCTCAGATACAATAAAATTAGGCTATTAATCAATCATTTACAGTCTTGTTATTTGACTAAT
>CALKXC010000133.1 GCA_938004025.1 uncultured Leucothrix sp.
TATGTGAGTTAACTATGAACATTAAAAGAAGACAATTTCTTGCCCTTGGCGGTATCGGCTTGTTGGGTACTAGTTGTGCGGCGGTGGCAAATAAAATTGATGGTATCGGCCCAAACCGTGGAATAGCGGAGCGCACGTTCAGAAATAAGCATACCTGTGTGAACTCCGACGTGCTTGTGTCAGATATTTCAACACGCCTCTCTAAACCTGAAGACTTTGGCGGTAGCGCTTGCAAGATGATTGAAGACAGTTTCGAAGGTCCGTATTTTACCTGCACTCCCTCTACCGGGAAGGATATTGCAACGGGTCAAGCCGGTCAGCCTCTGACGATGGCATTGCGACTAATTGATCAAGATTGCAAACCAATTCCCAATGGCGTCGTCGACATCTGGGCCTGTAATGCAGATGGTTATTACGCAGGTTACAGCAATGACCCTAATGAAATGCCGCCGATAGTAAGAGCTGTGCTGTTCGGGCATGTGAAGCCCGACACTGAAGATCGTTTTTGTCGTGGTGCTTTACGAACTGATGCTGACGGCATTGCGGAATTCAATTCTGTCTATCCTGGTTTTTATTATGGCCAGCCTATTCATGTGCACTTTAAAGCGCATGTGGACGGAAAAAACCTGCTAACAACTCAGGCGAATTTCCCAGAGGATTGGAATCAAAAAGTTATGAACTTAGCGCCTTACAACAAGCCCCGTACTATTGAACGAAACGCCAAATCCTCTGGCTTTCCTATCATGAGTGTTATGGAACGTGACGGCCAAATGTTAGCGGTTTTAGATTTAATGCTTCCGTACAAAGTATGATGATGTGCATTAAACAGGGATTGTTAAAGGGTGTTTTAGTGCTTGGATTGGACGCGGTGAGTACAGGGTCATCTGCGCTTGGTAATGAGCTTGGTTTAATTCTTCCTAGCCAAGTAAATTCAAACATCGAATTCACTGTAAAAGAACAGCTTGGAGATATTAACCCTGCGAGCCTGCTGAAGGTATTTGTAGGCCCTCAAGGGATGTGCTGCGATGGGAAATCACCCATGGCAGGGCGCTATACTGTTATCGATGGCACGGTGACGTTTGATCCTGCTTTCGACTTTGTTAGAGGCCAAAGCTACACGGTTGCAACTCGTCAATCGGATGGGAGTAATCATGTTACTCCTGAGCTAAAAGAGTTTTCCATCAAGTCCGATACTGAAGACGTCAAACCTGAAGTGTTGATGGTGTACCCAAGTGGACTAACCCTGCCAGAAAATACATTAAGGTTTTACATCCACTTCTCAACGCCAATGAAGCCACACCTTTCTGAGAAATTCATAAGGCTGGTAGATGCTGAGGGTAACTCAGATAACACCGCATTTATGAAGTTTAAACAGGAGCTTTGGAGTAAGGATCGTAAACGGCTGACGTTACTAATGGATCCGGGTCGTATTAAGCGAGGGGTTGCTCAGAATGTAAGGCAAGGACCTGCTTTGTCAGAAGGAAATACCTACTCGATAGTTGTTGATGGAGGATGGCCCAGTGCGAGTGGCAAACATGAGTCGCCTAGATTTGAAAAGGTGTTCTCTGTAACATCGGCCTTAAGAACGCTTCCAGATACTAAACTTTGGAAAATAGAGTCACCTGAAATATCAACAGTTGAACCATTAGTGATCAAATTTGACAGGCCGTTTGATAACCAGCTTGCGCAAAGCAGTATCAGTGTTTTTAACCAAGAAGGTAATCTGATATCTGGAGCTGTTACTGTTGATTCGAATGAAAAGATTTGGCGTTTCCAGCCTGAGAAAAAATGGAAGGGCGATGCGTTACAAATAGCGGTAGATGCACAGTTTGAAGATGTCGCTGGAAATAATTTTAAGGATCTGCTTGATCATTCTGTTAAAACTGACGTAAAAAGCATTAATCAAATCAGGTTTGAAGTTGCGCTTACTAAAGCCTCTCACTAAGACTCAGACCCTGTAAATTTTAGGAGTTTTCGTAATGAAACGTTTTATGCTTGTTTTGGCCGGTCTGGTCGCCATCGCTCTTTTAATCAATTCCCTCGTAGATTGGAATCCGATCAGAACTAACGAAGAATCATCAGGTGAAACGGTTGTGTTGTTACATGGGTTAGGGCGTAGCAACCTTGTGACCAAAACCATGGCAAAGCGTTTGTTTGAGTCTGGCTTCAATGTTAAGCAAATTGGCTACCAGTCATTATTTGGCGACACGCCCGATGAGGTAGTGAAAGAAGTGACTGACCAAATAAACGAATGTTGTTCAAAACTCACGAAACCAGTGCATTTTGTCGGTCACTCTTTAGGCGGGCTATTAGTTCGTGCTTATCTTGGAGAAAACGCTGTGCCCAACCTTGGACGAGTTGTTTTGCTGGGTTCACCTAGTAAAGGAACGCCGATTGTGGATGGTCTTAAAGGTGAGTGGTTGTTGGAAGTTGCTGGGGAAATGACAAAGGCGCTAGGGACAGATGACAGCAGCGGTTTCTTGAGTTCCTTGAAAGCGCCAACTTATCCTTTAGGTGTTATTGCTGGGGTGGCGGATGCTGGACGTTCTGAGGAAATTCCGGGTGATGATGATGGTTTGGTGCCACTAGAGTCGACTAAGGTGGAAGGAATGAGTGATTTCATCATATTGCCTGTCAGTCATGCAGACATGAGAGAGGATGAGAAAACGTATGCGCAACTACTGCACTTTTTGAAAGAAGGGAAGTTTGATCACGAGGCAGCGCAGAAGTAATAATTGGTGGTGCCCCGCACGTTAGCTTGGGGCACTTGATTGTTT
>CALKXC010000134.1 GCA_938004025.1 uncultured Leucothrix sp.
ACAAACAAATTTACCTTGAAAAGAGAAGCGACGAACATCATCGCAAAACACCTCTCCTATACTTCCATCAACATCACCCGTTTCTTTGAATTTGTCTCCCGCAATTTCAGATAAAAGATCACTAAGATCCGTAAGTTCCTCGTCACTGATCTTGTCGTCTGCTAATACCTTGCACAAGCGTTCATGAACAGGTTTGATTGGGAACATATCCGCAACATCTTTGTTAACTGCAATCCATGACTCAACTCTTCTAATCTCAGATCGAACTATATTCCCATCCGCACAGATTCCTTTTAGCAGTCCAATGAATTGATTAATTCTAGGTTCATTACCTGACTTGTCGTCACTCGGGCCGTACTTCAAGATATCTTTTATTAGCTGATGGAGGTCAGCCCGTGCTTCTTGTGATATTTCTCTCTCTTCAAGTACGTGTTTTACAGCCTGGAAAAGATCAAGAGTATCGGCTTCCAGATTTAGATTCTTTTGACTCTTCATCCATACGTCCATATACATGATTTCTGAATCTGTTAGTTTCCCATCAGATTGAACACCATCAATGATTCCATTGAGAACGTACGTAGCTTTATCAATGTTTCTGCTGCGATTGAATCCAACTGCGTAAGGCTGGCCATCGGCATTAAGGGTCAAAGTCATAATTTACGTTCCGTTATAATTACTCTGTTGCTATGCGATTACTAGAATGACAAGTTGCTTGTACTTCATACATTCCAAATCATTCTTCAACTACAGATGCTGCTCTACTTCTACTGCTCACCAACCACGCCACCACAGAACCATTGATATAAGCGAAAAGGAGCAAGCCCACTTTATTCAGATAAACGGTGGTGAGGATGCCCTCTGGAGATACTGGTAGGTGGAAGCCTGCTTTCGCATTCATAACTGACAGGAATGACCACCAGAGGGCATCGCTACTGCTCTTGAGCTGCGATTCAAATCCACGTTCGAATTCCAATATCAACCCAGCTGAAATCGATAGGGAAACAAAAACTATAACGAAAGTCATAACCGATAAAGTCTCAAAAGGACTCACTTTTATGGTGTCGCCTATGACACGAATGGATTTAACGGCACGTAGAATTGAAACAATTCGTACTACCCTCGCCAATCTTCCCCATCTCAACGGTTCGGCCATGGGAATGGATGATATGAGGTCTATCCAACCCCACGTCAACATATATGACCGCTTTGATGTTGCGGTAAAGAAGAGGAATAGAAAGTCAGCAAGGAAAACTAAACAGATCATAAGATCCACGGTAACGAGTATTTTGGAAATTTCCGGGTCGGTAATAACCAGTGCCTCGAGTGACAAAGACGCGAGCGCGTAGATGCTAAGGATTAGCATACAAAGCTGCCAGGCGGGATGCCTGAGTTGTTGGCTGTAGCCTGAATTTTTACTACTAGTGTTCTCTTGATAACTAGTCGAAAGGCCGAGATCTTCCTCTTTCGGAACTGCCTTGTTCATCATCGCTATTATTAATCGCGGTAGCTACATCCTTTCGCTATTGCGCGAGTCTATCTTACCAATGGCCTATATACAATCAATCAAATACGGTAAGTCCCTGCTCTGAAATGTATGAGTTCATCAGCTACTAAATTTAATAGGTAGGCAAGCACCTATGAAGGCCACATCCACAAATTACACAATGCGCGTTTCATGACTATCGCACGTAACTTCGCGTCATGGCCCCTATCATTAAGTATTATCAGTCACGTCATATTCATGGATCACTCTGCTACTCTGAGGCCGACCAACGCTGACGTTCCAGATACCGTGCAACACGCTCGATGATTTCTCTACCAACGCATAGAGCTGTTTCATCAAGCAGCCGTACAACTCTGATGACCATTACTCTATGGGAAAAGACTACGAACCACCTGAAAAGAATACTCATATTGACAGTTTTTTTTCCGCTAAAACAACACCATCACCGCGCCTGAGATATCATCGCTCGGAAAAACCATGTCGTGGTTGCTAGCATCTGATCTGTTCGCTGGTGAGCGACTAGCGATGGCTTTACAAGAGAATTCAATGAAAGTAGCAGCGTTTGAACCCACGGATGAACAAATTGCGGCGATAAATTCGTTTTCTGACGGTCACACCTTGATGCTTAATGCTTGCGCCGGTTCGGGAAAGACAGCAACGCTTGAAGCTATGGCAAATTCGAGTAAGCAACGAGGCCTCTACATCGTATTTAGCAAAGCCGCCGCGGCTGAAGCCAGTAAGAAATTTCCATCGCAAATCGCAGTCAAAACTTCCCATGCACTCGCTTTCAGCCAAATCAAGAATAAGGGCTACAGCCTGGAAAAAATGCTTGGCAGCCTGAATGCTAAAGCCATAGTTAAAGTCATGGAATTGAAGACGATGTCGTTTGACGGCTTCGCTTTACTGGATTTTGAGATTGGGCATTCTGTAAGACAAACCCTCTCTGCTTTCTGCCACTCTGATAGCAACACAATATCCCGTCGACACGTTCCAGAAGCTGAATTTCTAAGAATAATGCTTACAGCCGAGGCTCTCACTAAGTATCAAGATTATATCGCAAAAGTGGCGAACGCCTTATGGATGCTCATGTCTGATATACATGAGGACGGTTATCCGCTTGGGCACGACGGTTATTTCAAGTTATGGTCATTATCGCTCCCCCAATTACCCTTTAAATACGTATTACTAGATGAAGCACAAGACAGCAATCCAGCTTTACTGCATGTACTGAAAAATCAAGACAAATGCCAGCTTGTGTTCGTTGGTGATCGCTACCAGCAAATCTATGCTTGGCGAGGTGCAGTTAATGCGATGGATAAGCTCAAAGCCGAGCAATTCGCACTAACGCGCTCTTTTCGATATGGACAGCACATAGCTGATTTTGCAACCGCGCTCTTAATACTGCTTGGCAATGAAAATCAACTCACAGGGCGTGACGATATTATCGGTGGATTTTCTTGTGAAAAACCCAATGCTTACATCTCCCGCACCAATGCTGTGCTTATAGGAACGCTGGTTGAGCATCAAGAGCATATTGATTCTATTTACATCGTCGGTGAAGGGAGGGAAATTCTTGCGCTGCTGAATGATGTCAAGCGCTTACAGAACAAGCAAAAGGCTGCCATGGGGGAATTTTTCGGATTTAAGGATTGGAATGATGTTCTGCAATATTGCGAAAAGGTTCACAAGAGCCCATTGGATACCATAGTTCAGCTGGTGGAAAAATATGGAGAAGCAGCTCTACGTGATTTAGTATCCGCGACATGTCAAAATTCTCAGCAAGCTGCGATTACCCTCAGTACAGCGCACAAAGCCAAAGGTTTGGAATTTGACGAAGTCTGTCTTAGTGATGATTTCCCCACGCCTCTTGAAGAATCTGAGTTCATTCGTGTACATTCTGAGGCAGAATTAAAGGAAGCTGTCGTAGTTCCACACCCAGAAAAGAAACTCCTTATTCTCAAGTCCGAGCTACAAGTCCTATATGTAGCTGCAACGCGTGCACGCCGAAATGTATCGTTGCCTATATGGTGTTATGAGCTGTTCAACGATATCCTAGGCGATGCACCGACAGACTCAACCACCACTAAGCCGAAAATTACCATGCAAGGATCGCCAAAGACTGTATCAGGAGCACCCGTAAGTCCTAATGAGCTATATGCCGTGTTGGATTTTGAAACCACTGGACTGAATCCCGGACGAGGAGATCGGGCTATTGAGCTTGGTATTTCGTTATGTGCGAACGGTAAGGAGATAGACACGTTTTCATCGTTGATCAACCCCGGTATGCCAATCGATCCCTTCATCACAGATCTGACAGGTATCAGCAATGACATGGTAGCTTCAGCACCGACAGCTAAATCTGTCATGCAAGATGCGCTAGATTTTATTGGAGATGCTCAGCTCGTCGCGCATAATGCAGGATTCGATAAGAAGTTCTGGCGTCATGAGATACAGCATGAACTCACAATTGGCGACGATCGAGAATTCTTGTGTACCTTAATGCTATCTAGGCGAATATTTCAATCTTTTGCCAGCCACAAATTGGTTGAGATCGCCCAAGAACTTTACATCGATCCAGTGCAAAGCCATAGAGCATTGGCTGATGCCCAGGTCACTTCACAAGTACTGTCCATTATGTTTGAGCGTTTAAAAGCCGCCCATCCTGATGAGCTTATTGATGCGCAGTTTTTGAAGAGCTACCAAAGGCGCAGCAAGGCGAGTCTGCCAGATTTAACGACTGAGCAACTTGCGCATTCAGCGATTCAAGAAGTGCCCAAACCGAAACCAATGAAAAAATCGGTGAAGAAGAAAACAGCTTCAAAAGCACCCGTCTCCGATAATGCTCTGAGAGCCGAGCAGATGAATGCAGACGCCCAGCGCACGATGCAAGAGCTCGATCAGTTACTAGAGCGTACACTGACCATAGATGATCGACTAGATTGGGCAAGTCTAGTAGAAATTGAAGATTTCAAATCGAGCATTCCTAGGCGCCCCTTTATAACCTATGATGAAAACGACACGCCTGTTGATATTGAGTATCTAACTATTCCGGATCCCAAGCCCATCGAGCCTGAGGTCCTGCCTAAGCCACTAGCCAATGAATATACACCGCGAGTTGGTTTCATGGACAAAGTGATGTTTCGCGAGAACAGATTGGTACAAGAAGCACAAGAGGCATACAAGGTAGACCTTGACCATTGGCAAAACAGCACCGAACAGAGCACTACAAAGCATGCGCAAGCAATGCAGCTATGGTCAGATACTGCGGAATCCATTGATAAAAAGAATGATCATCGCTATCGGCAATGTATAGATGATCAGAAGCAATGGCATGCGGAAAAGTTAGAGCATGAGCAGTATACGCAAATTGTTATTGAGAGAGTTGCGGCATTCAAAAATGCTTATGAATGCAAAGATGTAGCAGCCGTAGAGAAGTATTGTACGGAGGTATTATCACGGTCAATCTATCCTGACTATTTCCCTGATGATGTTGTCGTTACTTATGAGCCTGACAGCAAAGCACTTAGTGTAATGATTAAACTGATCCATCCCGATGATCTGCCGACTGTGGCTTCAGTGTCGTTCGTAAAAAGCCGTGATGAGATCAAACCGAAAGACCTGAGTGCAACAGCTCTGAACACACTCTATGCAAACGTTGTACGCTCAATAGCGGTTCGTACACTGCATGAGCTTATAGAGAGTGATACCGCTGATGCGATTGAACACGTCATAGTTAACGGCTATGTAGATACTGTGGATTTAGCGACTGGTCATGATCATGATTCAGTTATTTTATCTGTATGCAGTACGAAAACGCATTTTCTAGGCCTACGACTGGATAGAGTCGATGCGACATCCTGTTTTGAGGGCCTTGGTGGCCGGGGTACAACACGCGGCATTGCTAAGCTCACCGGTATTGATCCTTTAGTTTATAGTGATCTCGTCGAAGCGTAGTTAACCGATCGAACAATACCAACTCAACCGACACCACAGTCAGTACGAATTGCACAAGACAGTTGCTGATTAATGTAGCACAGGAAACCACACACAAAGGGCTTCATAGAGCGACGCTACGTATTCAATTAGGCTTTTCTTATCTTTACTAATGGCTTTACTTTACAGAAGTAATATAACGCCAAGATCACCGGCGCTTTACACAGAGTGCGATTTTGGGTAAGGCCCCAGTTCGTACTTTCTGTAAAGTGTCAGCGTTCATCTTTTTTTGGGTTTCTACCAACCAAAAGCAATATTAAAGTCTACATAGTAACGCCAATTCTGCAGCCTATAGAGACTGTGGAGAAGTCTATTCAAAAACGTAGTCTCGATATTCCTTTTGACCATACGCATGCTCAAATATCCGGGCACCCTTATTATTTTTCTCAAATGAATAATATACGTTCTCAACTTTACCTACGTTGAAAGCCCGTGTGTGCCACCCCATATGCAGAATATCGTCTCTTATTAGGCAACGAATTTCGGAAGTACCTTCGTATTCTTTAAAAACATGCTCACCGTTTGTATAACCAACATACGTTCCTTCTTGAGCCTGCCCGTCATCGCCCCATCTATTTTTGTAAGTAACACCTGCTCTGCATATATTGAAACCATATTGGCTAATCCATGCAGAATCGTGATTGCCTGAGCGATTATTTATGGTGCTATTTTCTTCATTGCTTTTTTCTACACACCCAACTAAAAATAGAGATTGGATTAGGAGAACAGAATATATTTTTGATTTCATAATTTCATTGAAATAGACAAATTCATCGTGGGATTTTCAAATTATTCAAACAACAAGCTTTGATTGCTAGTGTTCGGTCTAGACTCTGCCAACCATACTGCAGTAATTAATATTGAATTCCCCACAATTTTGATAGTACAGTTTATAACCTGATGCCATGCTCACGAGAAAGAGCTGTCACGTTTCGCTTGCAGCAATTTGTTAGTTTTCATAGCGATATGATTATGAAACCTCGACGATCCTTATAACAATTTCATCGTCGAAGTAAGCACTTGAGTCAATACAGAAAAACTCGGTATCAATAAAAGCACGTATCCCACCAATGCGAGGATACATATGATCAGCTTCGCAAAAACACGTGAACGATTTTGCTTGGCGTAATTAAAATGTAAGACACTGCGAATCAAAGGAGCAAATCGCTCTTTTATAACACTATACTCAAGAATACTTGAGCGAGAATGGCTGTTAAATGCCTCTTGATTCTTCTTAGATTCTTTGTCATATGAACCCCATGCCTCACCTAATTCTAGCTTAGAGTAGCCAGGCGCATTCCAAACGCTAACTTCATTGTAAAGCTGGACCATCGAGTTATATGAGTGTGTTTCAAATCCTCTATCAATGTAATGATCGATCTGGTGGTAGTTAGCAATCAAGCGGGGACGGAACAATCGATATAATAAATTGGCCCCTCCTAGAAATATCAAACCAAAGTAGATAAAGCGCAAACGTAATAGGTCAACCTGCCCTATCGACTTGACACCCCCTAATACTTCAAATGTTAGCTGCCCCCCGACACTATCATTGAAGACTATTAGCCAGCCGATAATAGGCACTGAAAGTGAAAGCCGGGCTATCCAGCCATCAACAACTGGCTGTATGGATGTCCACTCAAACACGACTGCGAGTCTATTAAAATTCCACATACAAATCGCACATATTCTCGCTATCGATAGAAATTCGCAATGTTACCGCTTTAAATCTAAGAGATTACAATTCAACTGTGAAAACTAAAATTTGCACACAAAGCAGGTACAACTACCCAGAAACCCCCAATAAACGCGTTCGTACATGATCCACCCAAACTAAATAGTAAACGCGCATACCCCATAATTCAAAACTACAAAACCCTCTACACAGATTCACCCATCTCAACATTCTCCACAACCTTCGTCACCGTCCCTTCATAAACATCAATAACATGAAGAATTGCATCCGCATGCTGATAAATATCATCTACCGTTTCAATACGGTGCCGAATTTCCTGTTTATCATCGTCAAACACACATAGGTATTTGGTTGTCTCACTGTTAAACCTAAGACGACATATCGGCTTACGATTATTGTCGTCCAACAGTACTCCGCAATAGCTACGAGTATCACGCATGAACACTCGGTTAACTGAGAGCTTCTGCCTGACAATAGCTTTAACTATGTTGAAGCCGTCCATCTCTTCTTGTGTTGTCTCTATGCCATCATCAGACTCCGACGTC
>CALKXC010000135.1 GCA_938004025.1 uncultured Leucothrix sp.
CCAGCATCCCTGCCAGCGGCTTCATCAAGCCTGAGAGTGATGGCTCAATCGGCGTTGTGCTTAAGAACGGGCTGTATGTTTGGAAAATGAATAAACGCTTTGAACACACTGATGCCAGTGGCAATCAAAATGATCTTTGGATTCCAGTGAGAGCGGAACGCCAAGAAATAAACTTTGTGCCAAATCGCGTCAATGCCTGCAACCAATGCCATCAAGAACGCAATCAGGCCAACCTAGATAAATACGCCGACTACACCTCAATTGCAGCGACTAAAATGACGGGCGATCTAACAAATGTATTAGGAACTGACAAAGACATTAGCGGTTACGATGCCAGCTACAGCGTCCCTGACTTTCATAATGACATCATGCCTCTATTTACCAAGGCTTCTGCCTCAGGTGGAAAGGCTTGCGCAGACTGTCACAATGCCAATGACAAACTAAACCTGTCTAATGAAACGGGAATTTCCGTTAATAATTCGACGTTTATGAATCTAGTTCGGGGTGCTCATAAACTCAGTGACAATTCGGGCGTGGTACCTTTTGTCAGTGACTCCATTAACCCGTTGGGCATGGATGATAATTACACCCCAGCACCCTTCCTTTGGAGCCTGCTACTCAATGATGACCTAACCGTGCCAGCCTCTGGCAGTTACGGAAATACGAGCAGCCGCGACTTAGACCGAGAGGGTGACTATGGTGCTGCTTACAACGCGACGGTTGAAGCTGATATCAACAGCATTAATTCGCAATATGATCACAGCAAGCACTGGGACACTGAAGACTTGCAGTCATTCATTACTTATACGACAACACAGATTCCAGTCGGATTGTCAGATCGCATTACTTTTGCCTCAACAGCCCAATCAGTCACCACACCGCAAGCACAAAAAGCCTATCAGGCCATGGTGAGAAATTGCTTTAGCTGCCATACCAACAACACGGATGATGGGATTGACGATGAAGGTTTTGGACTACCTAAAAATAAGCGTTTCATCAGCGACACATGGCTAAGAGACCGTGATATGCGTTTTGTTGTGCATCGTCATTTACTCAATAAAAATGACACTGCCTACGACTACCGTACTTGGGTTAGCAACTTAACTAACAGTATGAGCAATACACTAAAAGGTGCGAGACATCGCATCAACTTTGCAGACAAACTTAACTCAGAATTATTAGTTTACGCGAGAGGTGGACTGGCTGCTGATGGCAGCGCTGGAACACTCAATGACAGCGTGGGACCACATCCGACATTAGACGTTAACTCTGAGGACTATCTCGCGATCGCTAAGTGGGTCACTGGTCAAGAAGCCGCTGACGGTGAGATCGTCAATCAACCACCCGTTATCAATCAATCAATCAATGAAATTGTCATCAACGAGTATGCTGACCCAGCAGAATTAGATGAACTGATTACGTGGTCAGACCCTGATACCGACAGTAATGGCAATGAGGAACTTTCTCAGGCCTTTATCAGCGGAAGCGGCACAAGCACTCATGCATTTAATGACACGATGCTGGCACTTACCTATCAGGATATGAAATCTGCAAAACTAAAGACTTACGCTATTTTGGGTGATCGTGGCGATCAGAACTTCACCTTCAGAGTCACTGACGGACTCATCAATAGTGAGGTGCAAACTTTGGCCGTTCGAGTTGAAAGTGATTACAATGTTCCTGCGCCATCCAGCGACATGCCAGATGCTTTTGCTTTCTATACAGATCGTGCAACGGGTGAATTAAGAAAGCTTGAAACCAATGGTGGCGAGACAACCGTTGGTACCATCGAGAACTACAATGGCGCAACTTGGACGACCATGTACCGCCGCGCCGACAAACAATGGCTATATTTTGTTGAGCAATCATCACAGAAAATCCATGTGGTTGATGAAACCAATGCGGATTACCTATTCAGCATTACCTTAAATCACGAGCCTAACAAAGACTCCGACACTCATAAGCAAACGGTTTATTTAATTTGGTGGCAGCCTGCTGAGGGAGTGGAAGGTGAAGATGATTATCGCGCAGGTAAATTACAAGGCTTACTAGAAAGCAAGTTAAGTAAGAGCAAAAATGGCGACTGGTACGTCAATCTGGGGGATGGTGAAATGCCTACTAATAGCGTCACACCTACTTACAGTACAAAACTGAATGATGGCGGAAACACAGTCGGTGTTTACACATGGCGCCGTGCTACTTTCATGACGAAATGGAATAACACTGCGACCGACAATGAAGGGCTTGACCGCATCAATGTGCTCAACCTAGAAACAGGTAAAGCGAAGCCGCTAGCATCGTATGCGTTTGAAGCGAAAAACGTTAATGGCGTTGATTATGAAGCAAGGAATTATGTCAATGTAAGAGCTATCGCGATTGCTGAAAACGGTGCGTTTTACGGCTTTAATAAAGATTTGAATCAACCGGTTGAAGTCTTCAACTTTGATCCATTAGCTGGGATACAAAAGCCTGTAACCAACATTCCAACTTGGATCAATGATCTACTCAACGACCCTGTCAGTTATGCCACGCCGTTCCT
>CALKXC010000136.1 GCA_938004025.1 uncultured Leucothrix sp.
GAGCTACGTGGCGCGTGAAATGGTCAAGCTAGGCGGTCAGCCAGCGCTTCGTGAAGGCTTTATTACTGATAATGGCAATGTTATTTTGGATGTCGTGGGTCTAGAAATTAGAGACCCCGTGGGATTGGAGCGTCAGATCAATCAGATTGTGGGTGTTGTGACGGTTGGCCTGTTTGCGGCACGTCCAGCTGATGTGTTGATCTTAGGTACGCCGGGTGGCGCGCAGATAGTGACCGCAAGCTAAGTAGCGGCGTCAAAAACGTTGGGTAAGCTGAAAATAACAGCTTACCCAATAGGCGTTTACTTAAGCAACTTGCGCCGCTTTTTGAGCCTGACGAGCTGGTAAAATAGACTTCAACTGATCACGCATATCACGAATCATCGTTTCAGTTGTTTCCCAGTCAACGCACGCATCGGTAATCGACACGCCGTATTCAAGATCCGCTAGGTTTTCTGGCACTTTCTGATTTCCAGCACCTATATTACTTTCAATCATCAAGCCAACGATTGAGTTGTTGCCCGCAACAATCTGCTCGCTCACATTTTCCATGACCTGCTGCTGGCGGTTATGGTCTTTTTCAGAGTTTGCGTGGGAGCAATCAATCATGATGTTAGCAGGGTGGTTGCCCTTGGTTAATGCCGCTTCACATTCTGCAACGCTGGCTGCATCGTAATTAACGCCTTTACTACCACCGCGTAATACCACGTGTGCATGCTTGTTGCCGCGTGTGTGAATGACTGAAACTTCGCCTTCGTGATTAATGCCTAAGAAACGATGTGGCTCAGAAACCGAGCTCAGTGCGTTCATCGCAACGGCTAAGCCGCCATCCGTTCCGTTTTTAAAACCAACTGCTGAAGATAGGCCTGAAGCCATTTCGCGGTGAGTTTGTGATTCTGTAGTACGCGCACCGATAGCGCTCCAAGAAATAAGGTCTTGTAAGAATTGAGGAGAAATCGGGTCAAGTGCTTCTGTCGACGTAGGAATGCCCATTTCTGCCAGGTCTGTCAGAAGCGTACGACCAATCTGCAAACCTTCAGCGATATCAAACGAGTTGTTTAGGTGTGGATCGTTGATTAAACCCTTCCAGCCAACCGTAGTACGTGGCTTCTCGAAATAAACACGCATGACTAAGTAAAGGGTATCTGAAACTTCTTCAGCTAAGTTTTGAAGGCGCTTTGCATAATCGATAGCCGCTTCAGGGTCGTGAATAGAGCAGGGGCCAACCACCAAAAATAGGCGAGGATCCGTTCTGTCGATGATGTTTTTGATGGTGCGACGACCCTCTGCCACAGTCTCCATCGCGCTATCCGTTACTGGTATCAGTTCTTTAAGCTGCGAAGGTGTAATCAGTCGTTCTGCACTTAGCACGTTTAAATCATCCAAGGTTGCGTTGTCGTTCATTTCCATTTCCTTTATTCCAAAAAAAACCCCGATAAGCCACTGCCTATCGGGGTTCAGAGTAGGCAGTTGAGACCGCCTACGTAATTACGTCAACGATCTATTCGGTGAAACCATAATAGTTAACCAGCCATGCATAACCCGTTCCGTAGGGAGCAGATTGCTTGACTGGCTTCATAAATCGTAGAGTGTTGAATTTGTTCATGGCTTGATGATAACAATTGAGGGCGTTGTTGCAAGGGGTTTTTGGGATCGGCAGCTGATATTTATTAAACGCCTCCTCCTCTTCGGCTAATTGCAAGCAATTAGCCATTGTCGGGAAGTCGGCTTTTTAATAAATATCAGCTGCCTTGTTTGGTGTGCGGTGAAGAGTGTGGTCCACAAACTCACTACATCAGAGAGTTGAATTAGCGGTTTATTCGTATCTTTCTTTAAGGTTGCTAAAAATGGATTTCAAATTTTTCCTTGAGTTGAGGATTTAAATTGTATCTTTTTGTGAGCCAGCTAATGCGGTGAATGATTTTAGATATAGCCTGAAGGAACCGCAAACATGCCTTCTCCAAACGGCAATAAATGCTCACCTTCATAAATCACCACACCCACCGTAAACTTATCTGAATACGTTTTCTGAAACTCTCTAAGCAGCTTGAAATCACCAGCTCCCACCGTCGCAGCCACTTTAGTTTCAACCGCGATCAATTGACCAGATTGCGTTTCAATCACCAGATCAATTTCCTTTTTGTTCTGGTCGCGATAGTGATAAAAATTTACGCCTGTATCTAGTCCTGTCGCATGCCGTTTTAATTCGGTATAAACATAATTCTCTGCCAAGTGACCTAGCAGGTTTCGGTCAGCCTCCAAGGCTTTGGCATCCACACCTAGCAAAAATGAGGAAATACCCGTATCAACTAAGTGGGCCTTTGGTGTTTTAACCAATCGCTTATTACGGTTGTTAAACCAAGGCGAAAGTATATCGACCAGAAATATTTGTTGTAGTAGGGCGAGATACTGATTGAGTGTCGCTCTATCGATTCCGAGGTCTCTTGATAACGAAGAGATATTCAATAACTGCGCGCTTTGATTGGCCAGTGCAGTTAACAGCATGGGTACCTTATCCAGTTTGTGAATGTTGCTGATCTGTTGGATATCGCGTTGTACAAGTGTCTGCAAATAACTTTCGTGCCAGCGTCTTTTTCTTGAAGAGCTTTCACGTGACAGCGGCTCAGGAAATCCACCTTCAACAATTCTTTCCGCTAGAGATTGATGGGTTTTATGCTCTTCTTTCAGGCTGTCGAGTTTATTGGTAAGGAGTAATTCCAAAAGGGTCGGTGAAGGTGTTTCTCTAATTTCAGCACGAGCCAGTGGAAGCAGATTAATGATCTCCATACGGCCTGCTAAAGAGTCGGATAGGGTAGGAAGCAGCAGCACATTCGCTGATCCTGTTAATACAAAGCGACCCGGCTTACGGTTTTGATCAACACTCATTTTGATTGCACGAAACAGTTCTGGGACGTGTTGTACCTCATCTAAAATGACGTATTCTGGTAATCGTTTGACAAAGCCCACAGGGTCGAAGCGTGCCGCTTCAAGTACGGCTTGATCATCGAAGGTCACATAGTGGTATTCAGGCGCAGCATACTGAGCCAAGGTTGTTTTGCCGCACTGTCTTGGCCCATGAATTAAAACTACCGGAGTATCGAGTAAGGCTTCTTGAACCCTACTTGCAGTAAATCGTGACCAAAGGTTTGAACTAGACATGACAAACACCAGAAAATTGTAGATTTAATCTTATGGTAATTGTTGATTTTAATCTAGTTTAATTGCTGATTTTAAATGTGTAAAATTGTAGAAAGATTTCCTGAAAATTGCTGATTTTATCTTCTCAGAAAATGACAGTCATTCGAAAAGTGCTACTTAACTGCAATCTCCAGTGCCTGATCAATATCCCATAAAATATCGTCGATACTCTCAATACCCACTGAGATACGAATCATATCCGGTAACACACCTGCTTTAATTTGTTGCTCTTCATCAAGCTGACGGTGAGTGGTAGAAGCAGGGTGAACGATCAGTGTTTTCGCATCGCCAATATTAGCAAGATGACTCATGAACTGAGCGCTTTCTATGAACTTCTCCCCAGCTTTCGTTCCGCCTTTGACTCCGAAAGTAAGTAATCCACTGGCACCATTGGGCATGTATTTCTGTATGAGATCGAAATACTTATTGTTTTCAAGTCCTGGGTAGTTAACCCAAGCGACTTTTGGGTGACTTTGCAGATGTTTAGCGACTTTCATGGCGTTTTCGCAGTGTCGTTCCATTCTAAGGTGCAACGTTTCCAACCCTTGCAGAAAGCTGTATGCATTAAACGGGCTCATGCTTGGGCCGAGTGTTCGAAGGTACTCCATGCGCGCTTTCATTATGAATGCAAAGTCGCCGAAGGTTTCGTAAAAACGTACCCCATGATAACCATCTGAGGCTTCAACCATGCCTGGGAAGTTGCCGTTATCCCATGGGAATTTCCCAGACTCTACGATGACTCCACCGATAGAAGTACCGTGTCCGCCAATATATTTGGTAGCTGAATGAATCACGATGTCAGCGCCGAATTCCATTGGCTTGCATAACATTGGAGAAGGAACGGTGTTGTCCACAACTAACGGGATGCCTGCTTCGTGGGCGATATTGGCAACGGCTTCAATGTCTAAGACGTTGAGATTTGGATTTCCCAGAGTCTCTGCATAAAGCAATTTTGTTTTTGGCGTGATTGCTTTACGGAAGTTCTCAGGATCATCAGGGTCAACGAAGTGAGTCGTGATGCCGAGCCTCTTGAAATTCACATCTAACTGCGAATAACTGCCGCCATATAAGGTCCGAGCTGAAACGATTTCTTCGCCGGTGTTTACCAATGAGAGCAGGGCTGTCATTTGCGCTGCCATGCCTGAGCTGACGGCTAAGGCCGCACGTCCACCTTCTAAAGCAGCGATCCGTTCTTCGAAAACTGCATTGGTCGGGTTGCTTAGTCGTGAGTAGACG
>CALKXC010000137.1 GCA_938004025.1 uncultured Leucothrix sp.
TGATGCGGACTACGTGGGCCCCACGAAAATATTCTTTAATGATGTTGAGAGTTGCGTCTATTACCGACAAAAAGACGGCTCTTGGTATTCACCTGACAGCAAGATTTAAACACGGAATTTATTATGATCGTAGAATCACGACCTTGGGTAGTTGGACAATCTCTGACTCATACAAACGGGCTGCTATATGTAGCAACTGGTACTGGCTCCTACAAAGCGGCGACACCTGAAGAGGTAGTTGTCGAAGTAGAGCCAATTCGTCAAGAGCACTTCTACCCTGGTGACGTGCTTCCTGATTGGATGATCGAAGAAGTACAGGTCTGCCTCGTTGATGGCACCCTTGTCGATGTTTACGATACTGAGCAATTGCCTGATGACATGAACGGCATGGTTATCGTAGATGCCGTTACTGGCATGCCTACATTCAACCAGAAGCCTGTCAAGCTAGAAGATCAGCGCCAGACTGTTTACGGTGTTGGCGACACTTTGCCTGAGTGGATGGTCGGAAAGGTAAATGTTTGCTTGTTGATTACGGGTGAAGTTGTTGAGCTTTGCGACGATGAAGCTATCCCTGATAACATTGATGGAACCGTTATTGTTGACGCTCTTACGGGTGTTCCAACGTACAATCAAGGCGCTCAAAAGCCTGTGCCAGTTGTCAAGCCTATAGTTACGCAGCTAGATGAGCCAACGAAAGAAGATGTAGAGTCAGGTGTTTGCATTTGGCGCAATGAGTTAGATGGCTGTCTATACACGGTAACTGTCGAAGATGATGGCTCGTGCACTTGGTTCTCGTCTGACAAGAACGATACGAACACTTTTGCCACGGTCATCGAAGCACCGGCTGCAGGCGTTGATGATTACAACAATCAATATTCTGCTAGTCAGGATCTTATTGTATTCGCTGACGACAGCATTATGGCAATGGCTGTTGACACGGATACATTTGCGACTACATCGGTAACAGCAGAAGGCAATACAATTTCCACGCCGGATGGTGGGGATACATTCGTTTGTGCCAAGCAATTCAAAGGTCTGCGCGATAACGAAGACGGCACATTCACCGAAACATTCATTGATCAAAATGGTGTTGCCTCAGACGGTGAAACCCTACCCTCAAGCTCAACAGAAGTTGTAGCGGGCGGCAAGATAGTAACGCTAGCAGACGGCAGTACGGTTTTCGTTTGCGAAGCTCAATCCAAGGGTGTAGTGCTAAACCCCCTGACCAACATGAACGAAATGGTTGATCAGAACGGCGATCCAATGGGTGTGTCTTGGTACTCCTTCGCGCCTGAGAATCGCATTAAAAACCAGATCGTCACAATTGACGGCGAAGTTCTTGATGGTAACGGCGTGTCGGTTCCTGCTACCGCTTTGCAAGGCGCTGCGATTGTCAGTGGTGGGCTTGTGGCGGTCGAGTGCGACCCTGATGGGAACGTGGTCACTGTTGCAGTATTTCCGGTTGATACGACGGTTGGTGTTGAGTACGAGGACGGCACACAGCCTGATTTTAACTCGAGCACTAATAACTTTGTTCTGCCTAATTCATTAGGTTGTGTTGATATTCCTTCTTCAGCGTTTGATGATATGTGCGCGGATTCTGACGCTTTGAATGTAGAAGCTCAGGCGTGGATAGTTGACAATTACACCTTACCAACGAAAGGCGCAACGATATTCACCAATCCAGTATTAGGCGGTTTTTGGATTGTCGATGCTGACGGTACATTCAAGTGCATGGTTACACCTGCGCTTGAGAAAGTTTGCACATGGGATCAGTTCGGAGGTTTAGAGAGAGCAATTGATGTAAAGCTTGTAAGTACAGCCGGTGAAACACAAACCTTTCACCTTTACTATCAGAGTGGCGCTATTGTTGAAACTACAATATCAGGCCATAGTGGCTGGACAGAAGCGCCTGCCGGATCTGCTGCGCCTAGCGGCGTTCGATTTAATTTCGAAGACAATAGAGCAGGCTCAGTAACATCTAAACCATTGGTCTATCCGCCACTTTGTGAGATTCATGGGTGCCGCGAAAAGGTTACATTTGACGATCTTATTATTTCAATAAATTCTGTCATGACAATTCGAACTATTGCGAATGCAGGCGTTGGGCCATTGCAGCAAACTGTACACAGCAATGGTAATGGCGGACTATGGGTTGATAACGGAGATGGAACTTGGACGAACTCTATTGCCGTGAATACGGGTGTTATCCCTAGTACATTTATTCGAATCGATGATTGTGATGAGTTAAACGATCGTATTCAGTATGTATTTACTGATGTCCAAGATGGCTTTAGTAATGGTCAGCAATTTACCGATTGGATGAATACCCTGCCAGGGTTTTGGTTTTACAAGCCGAAAGTTTCATACGTAGGCAAAAACGGAACCGTTGTAAAGACATTGGATTGTGACGGCAACGAATCGACGCCAGGAATTTACACAGAAGCTGATTGGCAGGCTTAACTGTGTCTATTGGCGTATACAGCGCGGGACAGTCTAACGCTTGTGGATTAGAGCCGCTACCAAGCGGCTACACAAGTGATTGGATTCTCCCTGATGGAAGCATACTCTCTGATAGTAACTTACATCCTGAAACACCCATTATCAGGCATGGGGTTGAGTTCGCGCTCAGCCAATGCCGGTATTTTTCAAATGTTGGTGATGTGCATTTCGACCTCTATTGCTTAGCAGGCAAAGCAATTGATCAATTTGATTCGACTGTAATGGTTGATGGAGTTGTCAATATAGGGGGTGGAAATCTTAATGAAGTGGTGATGATTTGGAATCAAGGCGAGTCTGATGCCGCTGCACTAAACGGAACAGCTGCAACATCTGCTGATTCGGATGCTTATCAGGTACAGGAGCAGGCTCTATTTTCAGCGGTTATATCTGCAAGACCTGATGTCAAGATTATCAGTGTCTTGCTGGTTGATACAGCTAGTGGAATATTATCAAGAGCAAGTTTTATCAACGATGCAAAAATTGCGAACGCCGCGTTGTTTCCAGACAACGTAACTATTGTCGAGCATGAAGGACCATTCATGGACGACTTGCATTATGAATTCGACTCCCTTGCTGGGAATATTTGTACTTTATTAACGGAATCCCGACTTTTAGAAGCAGATTGTAATAGCGCTAACGTGTCGCGGAATGCCTTACTAGGAATGAGAATGGTTATTGATTTAGAAGAGCGTAAAGCAGGCTTACTTGAGTGTAAGAAGTTACTAAAAAGTTCACAAATTCCTAACGAGGAAGACGCGGCGTCTTTACAGCCTGTTTCCAGTGCTCTTGGCGCTACTGAATTGATTGAAGAGCTGGGCGTAAGTGTTCGTGATATTCGCGCCGCTCTTGCACCTGTCAAGCACGAAGTAATCCGCAATTAAATAACAATAGTTAATTGTCGAATTCAGGCGTGCACGCAGAGAGAAAAGTGGACGAATCAAGCAAAGCAATTCAACAAGAAATCCTTGTCAAAATTGCAGAACTAAACAAAGTGAAAGACAGCCTGTTTGAAATATCGGACAGAGTAGGAGCTTTAGAAATTAATACTTGCCCTAGCGTTATACCCGCAACAAAAGAAACGGTTATAGATCAGTGCGGGCAAACTTTGACAGGTTCGTCTGCGTTGTTTACTTGGACAGACCCAAACGCACCGGTTGGC
>CALKXC010000138.1 GCA_938004025.1 uncultured Leucothrix sp.
CAACTACGCAAGGAGCGGGATGATGCGGCAACTCATATGTCGAGTGCTATTGCAAACTATTTCGACACTATGTCTCCTCAAGCTAAGTCTGCATTAGAGGATGCTAAAGAATGTCATAAGCAGGCAAAAGCCGCGCACAAAAAAGCAGTGAGCGAGCAATCATGAGACACCTAACAAATCAAAACCTACACACCCTATTCGCCTCGACAACTCCACAAGGACACATCGACGCAATGGATAAGTTCAACAGCGTCAGGGAGCCGGAAAAGCACGTTAAATATACGGCCCGCAGTAACTCAGGCTTCGTATATGGCGTGATTGTTTTGCGCGATGAATTGCCGGATGAGTTAGCGGTTATTTTGGGCTTTGCTGATGAGATGGAATTGGTTTGGAGGGATGCGGCGTGAGACAACTAGACGAAGCAATAAAAGAGCCTGTCATGTCGAGAGAGCGCTGGACAAAAAAACTTCCAGATCAGTCTCTTCTTTTTGAAATTCTATCATACGACCCTGAAACAGGAATGCTCCACCACAAGGAACGAAAAAAAGAGCATTTCAAGTCTGGAGGCCGATTCCAGCAAGAGGTTCTTATGAGGCAATGGAATTCCAAATACGCTGGCAATCGAGCGTTCGCAATTCTCCAACCTTCCGGCTATTACAGGGGGTACATCAATGGAGTTGCATACTTGGCACACAGGGTTGTATGGAAGCTTATGTATGGCTACGACCCGATTCAGGTTGACCATGTAAATCATGCAAGAGACGACAACCGGCTGGTTAATTTAGCTGGGGCGACTCACAGAACGAACACGAAAAATTTATCACTATACCGAAGCAATAAATCAGGATTTAATGGTATTAATTGGCATAACGCAACTCAAAAATGGGCAAGCAGTATACGTGTGAACAACAAGCAATATCATATCGGAATTTTCGATAATATCGAAGACGCTGTGGTGGCTAGGAAAAAAGAAAGTAGACGGCTCGGGTTTCACGAAAATCACGGACTGAGATCTTAATCGTGCGTCAACTTACTCAACTTGAGTTCCTAGAAATCACCGGCAAGACAGGCCATGAAAACCATCTGATTTGGATCAAAGGCTTCAACGAAACAAAGCCAATTCGAGAGCGCGTTAAGTACACGATTCGCTACGGTGCTATGGGTAATGAAATAGTCATCGTTGTTTATCGCGACGCCCTACCCCGTGCACTTGAGATGAAGTTGCAAAAAGCTGAGGACGGCGGAACTGTTTTTATTGGCGGTGGGATGTATGGACGGAGGTGTTTAGCGTGAGTTTTTTCACATTCCCCAAAGATTCAAACCGCTTGGCAAAACGCAGAGCAATTAAAAGCAGCAACGTGTCGATCATAAAGCGCGTTAGGCCGCAAAGTTGCGACCTAACCCTGCCCTTCACGCAAGACCTCGACGCAATTGAGCGTAAGAAATTAACCGATAATGGAGTATTGAAATGAACGCAAAAGCAGAAGACGTGCAAACAGATTACTTTGTTGACGGTATGCCCAATGAGGAATATCACAAGCCAGAGAATGGCGAATCCAGCTCAACGGTAAAGAACTTTGATCCAGCCACTTACGTTTGGAACAAGGCAGCCAAGAAGAATGAGGCAAAGCTAAAGCCGCTCGACTTCGGAACTGACTTTCACACCTATGTGTTAGAGCCTGATGTGTTTGAAGCTCAATACAAGGTGCTACCTATTTTTAATAGGCGTAAAGCTGACGAAAAGCAAGCAGAGCTAGACCTCATCGACGAGTGGAAAGAAGATGGCATTACGCCCGTTACTGATGAAGACATGGCTAAGTTAAAAGCAATGCGGGAGTCGGCAATGGCTCACCCGACAATTGCCGCAATCATGGCGCTTAAGGGTGTTGCAGAGCGCTCGTACTTCTGGACCGATACAAATACGGGCGTTGATTGCAAATGTCGTCCTGACTGGCTCGTGCTAGACCTTAACGATGATACGCGGCCTAGATTCATGGCTGAAGACGAAGACTTTCACGACGCGACGACATTGGTTTTCGACTTAAAGACAATCGCGCAATTCGACAAGATGCAATCTCAAATTGAGAATCTTAAATACTACGTTCAGGACGCATTCTACACACGCGGTATTGAGCAAGTGACCAATAGCAAAGTCTGCTTTGTGTTCGGCTTCGTCAGTACATCCTTGTCACTGGGCCGATACCCTGCGCAAGTTGTGATGTTAGCGGATACGGCAAAATTCGACGGCGATATTGAAGTTACTGAATCACTTAAAGCTATTGCAGAGTTTCGCAAAAACAGCAATAAAAACAGATCACAAACCGTAATAAAAATGGACCGTCCATCATGGGCGACTCGCGAAGAAGACATACTTTAATAGGACATTGACATGATTGATTTACACGACCTGCAAGCCAAATCAGACCAAATGAACGCAATTGATTTTGTGAAGCCTATGGTTTTTCGAGTCATTAAGGTTGACTACCATCCCAAGCAAGAGCAGCCAATACAACTGCATTTTGAAGGCTACGACGGACGCCCTTACAAGCCATGCAAGAGTATGTTGCGCGGCCTATCTCAAGCATGGGGCATGGAT
>CALKXC010000139.1 GCA_938004025.1 uncultured Leucothrix sp.
TTTTTCGTTAAGTTCAACCTGGTTGTTCAGCTCTTTCTTGACACCTCTCTTACCTAAGCGATAAGACAACCAAGGTATACCAAATATAATTCCCAGAGTAATAATGACTTCCATAACAGTTGTTTCTCTTTAGTGCTTTAAAAAAGCTTCGCATAACAGTTTTCTTTCAAGGCAGCGCGTCTCATGTGCAGTTTTTCCACGATCTACCAAGAGTTTTAGGTTATTTATTTGTTCTTTGAGGTTGGCTTTTTCCCGAGCAGCTTGATCTTTGAGTTCTTGCTTAGCTTTCTGCTCAGTGAGTTTTTGTAGCTGTTTTAATTCTTTTTCATGCTCACGTTGTTGACGTTGCTCTTCTCGAATCACAGCATTGCTGTCCCGTTCGAGTTGCTTTAGATATGCACTTCGTTGACGTAACTCTTCTTTTTCTCGGCGCTCTCGTTCTTTTTGGGCCTTTTTATTCGCTCTGTGAATAGTTTTGCCAATTTTAATGAGCGTATTTAATCCGCTTCCTTTACGCGCCATAAATCCCCTAAATAACTAATATGTTTAGCGATATGCCAAAGTACATAGTATTGAAGAGATTTTAAACAATTATTTCTTATTAATGATGATTTTTTTAAGTAATCTGTCTTTCATTTTTGTGAGCATCTAGAGTTAGTAATTCCAAAGCGTCCCGTCAGTTAAACGAGTAACGGGGTGAAAACTCTTTTCATAGCCATAGCGCTTCACTTCAGACTCGTCAAAATCAACCCCTAATCCCGGTGCATCGCTCACATGAAACATGCCATTTTCAAGGCGATGCTCAGAAGGGAATAGGGCATCGCACTCTGGTGTGCCCAGCACTAAATACTCCTGAATACCGAAGTTAGGGGCCCAAGTATTCAGATGGTGCTGAGCCGCCATCGAGATGGGTGAGTGGCTCGGCGCACCGTGGAAACCAGTACGCACATGATGCAGTCCAGCTAGATCAATAATTCGTTTGACGTGGGTGATTCCACCGGCATAAGTAACCGCAACCCGTATAAAGTCGATAAGCTCTTCTTCGATGAGTTTGTTACAGTCGTATATGGAGTTAAAAACTTCGCCGATGGCAATTGGAATGGTTGAGTGCTGTCGTAAATAACGCAAGGCTGACTGGTCTTCAGCTGGGGTTGGGTCTTCGAGCCAGTAGAGGTTAAATGGTTCTAAGGTTTTCGCAAATGCCGCAGCTTCACGTGGTAATAGGCGGTGGTGCACATCATGCAAAATCTTTAAGTCATCACCAAAGCGGTCACGAATTTTGCCCAAAGCTTCAGGCATATAGCGCACGTATTTGTCTGTGTCCCAGATCTCTTCCTTGGGTACTTTGCCCGTAAAGTCGGTGATGTAATTCTTAGTTAACCCCTTAGTTTCACTGACGCCATAACTACTGGTAGGCATGTCAGGTATCCCACACTGGATGCGCACAGCTTTGTAACCTTGCTGTTGATAATCCTCGATAGAATCCATCAGATCTTCAATGTCTGAGCCTGTTGCGTGAGCGTAAACTAAGGAGCCTTCACGACTCTTACCACCGAATAATTGGTAGAGCGGGAGCCCTGCAATCTTTCCTTTGATATCCCAAAGTGCGGTATCAATTGCGCCAAAAGCGGCCATGGCAATGGGGCCGCGGCGAAAGTAAGCACCACGATAAAAATACTGCCAGATGTCTTCTGTATTGCGAGGATCTTTACCAATTAGGCACTGAACCAAATAGTCTTGTAAATAAGCTGCAGTCAGGGTTTCCCGATTATTCAGCGTCGCATCACCTAGACCATAAAACCCTTCATCGGTCATGATTTTTAGGGTGACATAGTTTTTCTTTGGGCCACCTATGAATACTTTGGCGTCAGTGATTTTCATATTTAAATATCTTAGTTGTATCACTGATATCTTAGATTTTCGACTTGAGTAATGCAAGGGCCTATGGAATGCTATAGGCACTCATGAAGTGGGAGTTTTTATGAAATCTGAAAATTACCGAGAAGACGAGCGAAATATTACGCGTAAAAGAGCGTCACGAGTTCATCAGGGGCCGGGACATTGGCATGTTGAAAAAAGAACGAACGTGATTATCTGCCGAAGTTGCCAAGCTAAAATACCGAAATGGAAAAAACCGCAATATTGTCCCGAGTGCTATGAGGGGAGGTGAAGCTTTTCTATTTCATCTTTGTCCGCTTAGATCGCTTGCCTGAATCATTCAGCGTTTCAATAAAGTCTAAGATTTCAGGATGAGAAGACATCTGATCAATTTCGGACTCTAGCGAACCGATATGTGCAATAAGCGCCGCTTCAGCAGCATCGGGAGAACCACTTCGAATTGCGGCAACAATGGCTTTATGTTCTTCAACCACTTGGTTACCACGGCGAATGTTTAGGAGTCGTTTTAAATGACGAATTCTGTAAACGTCCGACTGTGTTTTCTTAACCACTTGCCAGACACCAGGCACACCGGCCATTTCAAAAAAAGCTTTATGTAGCGCTTCATCTAGTTTGAAAAACTCTTCGTAGTCTTCCTTCTCAAGCGCTTTGACTTGGCGAGTAATCGTCGCCTCTAGGTTTAATACGCTTTTCAAGTCATTACTACGCTCGGCTGCGCGCCTAACCGCCCCGACTTCAAGCTGTAATCGAGTGAAGCAAGCTTCGATGTAACGATCCAATGAGATGGGGGAAACATAAGTCCCGCTTTTAGGAACGATGCGGATTAGTCCCGTTTCCTCGAGCTTGATAATGGCTTCACGAACCGGTGTTTTACTGGCTTTGAGCGCGTCAGAGATCTCTTTTTCTGACATCGCTTGCCCTGGTTTTAAGCTGATATTGACAATCAGCTCCCAAAGGATGGTGTAAATCTGTTTAACCAAGCTTGTTTTAGAATCTAGCTCGATGTTTTCCAATAGCTCGGAAATGGTGTTGTCTTTAACGTTATTCATCGGGGCATCTCATGATTAATCAAGCCAGTCTGATATATTAAAAGTCTATTTAATATGTCAGAATATGCACTACCGCCTTTCATAGGCTGACGTATTCTGAAGCAAATAGAACCATATGTGTACCACCAAGTTAACAAGGAAAAATGTAGGAATCAATGCGTAAGCAATCGCCTTCCAATCGATCGGTTTTTAACCTTGCTTGGCCTATCGCTTCCAATGCAGTGTTGCTGCAGTGCATCCTCATTATTGACACAATATTAGTTACCCCATTAGGTGAAGAATCATTGGCGGCGATGGGACTAGCAGGCAGCATAGGGGGGATTATCCTTGGCTTTTTATTCGCCTTTTCTAACGGCTCACAGCTCTTAATCGCTCAAGCCTTTGGTGCTGAAAACCCCATTGCGCTTAAATCTAGCTTTTGGTCAGGCCAGGTCATTAATTGGTTAGCATCACTGGTGGGTATCGGGATAATTATTTTTCTTGGCGATGCGATACTCGGTTCTATTGCTACTACGGAGGCGATGGCCACCCAGGCTAAAGAGTACTTACTCATTTTTATCGGGGTTATCGTTGGTGTGTCAATCAGTCACAATATTACCGTGCTGTTTAATGGAACGGGAAACAGTAAGCTGCCTTTTTATAGTAACTTGATTGAACTACCCGTTAATGCGGCTTTGAGCTATGTCTTAATTTATGGCTTGTGGGGTTTTCCAGAAATGGGACTAGCGGGAGCTGCCTGGGGAAGTGTTGTGGCAGTAGGCATGCGCACGATATTTCTTGTGGGTTGTTTATACGTGACCAAACAAGCTTTTATTTTGTTAAGTGGTTGGATGAAGACGACTTTCACTGAATCATTGAAACACCATTTTAACCAGTCTTATCACATCGCAATTACGTTTATTAGCATGTCAATGACCGCCCATGTGTGCATGATGATTTATGCCAAATTGGGAGTAAATCAATTCGCGGCATTAATATTGATTTTGCCGTGGATTCGGGTCGCCGGTAATATTGTCACAGCTTGGGCCCAAGCGACGGGTATTTTGGTAGGACAATTACTGGGAAAAAATCATTGGGAGCTTTTAGATGGTTTTGTTAAACAATCCTGGCGGTTTTCAGCGTTCATCAGCCTATTCATTGCTGGGATTTATGCCGGCATGTTCTTCCTGTTTGAAGCGCTTTACCCTGACTTAGAGCAAGAAACGATTGATGCACTTTGGTCATTAATGCCGATTGTCGTGGTACTTCCTTTTATACGAACTAGTAACACCATCTGCGGACACGTCTTGCGTGCTGGCGGAGAAGCTCCCCACGTAATGAAAATTCATGGCTATACACAATGGCTGTTAACCGTGCCGTTAACGGCTTTGTTTGTACTTTATTTAGATTTGTCAGTCGTTTGGATTCTTGGCATTATTCTTTTAGAAGAGGTCGTGAAATCCATTCCATTTCATATCAGAATGCTCAGTGGCGTCTGGAAACGAAGTTTAGTAAACCAATAGTGGACCTAAAGTATTAAACCTTTACACGGAGAAAA
>CALKXC010000140.1 GCA_938004025.1 uncultured Leucothrix sp.
CCGTTTTAAAAAACACCGTAAGATAGAATGTAAAGAAATACACACTAAGCCCCTAATGTCAGGGGCTTTTTCATTACCCCAGTATAAAAAGATTTCAATTAATCTTAAAGCCTTGCTTATTGAGGCTTTTTTGATAGTAGCTTAATGCTAGAATTGCAGGATCAAAACCAAACACTGGAGATAAGATGCCGCACAGATCTAACCCTGTAATTGCAAAGAAAGGGCCTTACGTCGTTGAATTAGAAGAAGGCAAAAACTATTTTTGGTGTACTTGCGGTCGCTCAGAGAAGCAACCATTTTGTGACGGTTCTCACAAAGACACCGAATTTACGCCATTAAAGTTTACTGCTGAAGAAACTAAGAAATATGGTTTATGTGGCTGCAAGCACACCAAAAATGCTCCCTTTTGTGATCGGGAGCATAATAATTTAGACTAGTTAATTATAATACGGATGGCTTTTTGGTGTTTTTTCTATAAAGCAGTGCGATATTCCCAACGCGTTGCACCAGCATCGCTTTGTGGTGTTGAGCCAGTGTATCGATGAGCTCATCTCGCTGCTCTCGATCACCAAGACCAACTTTGATTTTTACCAGCTGGTGAAAATCTAAAGCTATATCTAATTCCGTATTAATGCTCTCTTTCATTCCATGCTGACCCACTGTAACAAGCGGGCTTAATTGGTGTCCAAGAGACTTCAGTTGCTTAATTTGTTTAGTATTTAATTCCATTTGTGGATTGTATGACGTTATGGCCCGAAGCAAAAGCAGTACTCGTTGGTTACAGGAACATTTTGATGATGAGTATGTAAAACTCTCTCAAAAAGAAGGCTACCGGTCTCGGGCAGTCTACAAGCTCAAAGAGCTTCAAGAAAAGGATCGCCTAATACAACATGGTATGTCGGTTTTAGACCTTGGCGCAGCACCAGGAGGCTGGAGTCAATACGCCGTCGAATTAGTTGGCAAAAATGGGCGAGTAGTTGCCAGCGACATACTACCCATTGACCCACTACCCTTTGTCGAATTTATTCAGGGTGACTTTACCGAAGAGCGTATCCTTGATGAAATTTTAGAATTAATCGGAAATCACAAAGCAAATGTTGTAATTTCCGATATGGCCCCCAATTTAAGTGGTAACGATGCAATTGACCAACCCAGTTCAATTTATTTATGCGAGCTTGCACTAGATATTTCAAAGCGAATACTTGCAGAAAACGGAACAATGGTCGTGAAGTTATTTCAAGGGGCTGGCTCGGATGAGTACCTTAAAGAAGTAAGACAATGCTTTAAACAGGTTAAGATCCGCAAACCAAAAGCATCCAGAGCTCGTAGTCGCGAAGTATATGTAGTGGCACAACGTTATTTTCAGACAAACTAGTTAGCACGAGATATCACTTAAAGCATGTTAGAATAGCTTTATAATGATAACCAAATAGCTTAATAGAGGACTTTTTTCTTGAGCGAATTAAACAAAAATATTCTGATGTGGGTGGTGATCGCTCTGGTATTAATCGGAGTTTTCAGTAAGTTTCAAGAACCTACAGCCACATCCAATAATCTGGCTTACTCTCAATTTCTTGATCGCGTCAAAAATAAAGACATCCGAAGCGTCGAGATTAGGGGCCAATCGATCATAGGCTACACCAACAGTAGTGAGACATTTACTACTTATGCACCTATGAATGACCCTAAAATGTATGATGAATTGCTTAGCAATAACGTACAGGTAAAAGTTGATCCTCCAGAAGGTAGAAACATTCTTGTTGATATTCTAATCAACACTATTCCTTTCCTAATCATTGTGGGTCTTTGGATCTATATCATGCGTCAAATGCAAGGCGGTGGCGGTAAAGGCGGCCCGATGTCATTTGGCAAAAGCAAAGCGCGCATGATGACGGAAGATCAGGTCAAAGTTACTTTTACCGATGTCGCGGGTTGTGAAGAAGCTAAAGATGAAGTCTTTGAGCTCGTTGAATTCCTTCGAGACCCAAGCAAGTTCCAAAAATTAGGTGGAAAAATCCCTAGGGGAGTGCTGTTAGCGGGTTCTCCAGGTACTGGTAAAACCTTACTCGCTAAAGCGATTGCTGGAGAAGCTAAAGTACCTTTCTTCAGTATTTCAGGTTCAGATTTTGTTGAGATGTTTGTGGGTGTTGGTGCGTCTCGTGTCAGAGACATGTTCGAACAAGCAAAGAAGCACGCACCTTGCATAATCTTTATCGATGAAATTGATGCGGTTGGACGTAAGCGTGGCGCTGGCATGGGTGGCGGTAACGACGAGCGCGAACAAACCTTAAACCAATTGCTGGTTGAAATGGATGGTTTTGAAGGTACAGAAGGTGTCATTGTCGTTGCGGCAACTAACAGACCTGACGTACTTGATCCTGCCCTTTTGCGACCTGGCCGTTTTGACCGTCAGGTTGTAGTACCGCTTCCTGATGTTCGAGGTCGTGAACAGATACTAAAGGTTCATATGCGCAAAGTGCCTTTAGGAAATGATGTTAAACCTTCATTGCTAGCTCGAGGAACGCCCGGCTTCTCAGGTGCAGACTTAGCGAACTTAGTCAATGAAGCAGCATTATTCGCAGCACGCTCTGACAAGCGTACAGTCGGCATGGAAGAACTGGAAAAAGCAAAAGATAAAATCATGATGGGTGCAGAAAGAAAGTCCATGGTGATGAACGAAAAAGAAAAGCGTAACACTGCATATCATGAGGCTGGTCACGCGATCATTGGTTTGAAAGTACCAGACCATGACCCTGTTTATAAGGTAACTATCATCCCACGCGGACGTGCTTTGGGCGTAACTATGTTTCTCCCTGAAGAAGAGCGCTTTAGCCATAGCAAAGAGTCTCTAGAAAGTCAGATATCAACTTTGTTCGGCGGCCGCATTGCTGAAGAGATGATTTTCGGCA
>CALKXC010000141.1 GCA_938004025.1 uncultured Leucothrix sp.
TTAATACGGTTACTTTTTTGAATGAATTATCGACAATCTGATTCCGCAGCGCGGCCATGCAGTCTAAACGCTCAACTCGTTAGATTCTATTAGTTTATTTAAATTTCACTGTTTATGAATTTTTTGTAAAAAAAAGCCGGCTTCCAATAAAGGAGCCGGCAAAAGAAATGCTGGTAGCCAATGGCGTGTGGTGTATTAAGACACAACGCGTACCATATCCAGCATTTTATTTGAGTAGCCCCACTCGTTATCGTACCAAGCGATCACTTTTACAAAATTATCATCAAGCGCAACACCCGCTGTTGCATCGAAGTTTGAAGTACAGCTCTCACCCACAAAATCAGTCGAAACAACCGCTTCTTCAGTATAAGCAAGCACTCCCTTCATAGAGCCCTCTGCCGATTCTTTCATTGCCTTACAAATCTCTGCGTAAGGTGCTTTCTTGTCAAGCTCAACCGTTAAATCAACGACGGATACGTTAGAGGTAGGAATACGAAACGCCATACCCGTCAACTTGCCTTCCAAACTTGGCAATACCTTACCTACCGCTTTTGCCGCTCCCGTTGAAGAAGGAATAATATTTTCCAAAATCCCTCGGCCCAAACGATAGTTCTTTCTAGAAACACCATCGACAGGGTTCTGGCTAGAAGTTGCCGCATGAACTGTTGTCATCAAACCACGCTTGATGCCAAAGCTGTCATTAAGCACTTTAGCGACAGGCGCGAGACAATTTGTTGTGCAAGAAGCATTTGAAACAATAGTTTGACCCGCATAAGTTTCATGGTTAACACCATAAACAAACATAGGTGTATCGTCTTTAGATGGAGCTGAAAGTACTACACGCTTAGCGCCCGCTTTCAAATGAGCTTCAGCAGTCTCTTTAGTTAGGAAGATTCCAGTTGATTCAACAACGACATCAACACCCGCTTCATCCCACTTAAGCTGCTCTGGATCACGCTCAGCTGTTAAACGAACTGTCTTTCCATTAACAACAAGGTTACTGCCTTCAACCGACACTTCACCATTAAAACGGCGATGAACAGAATCATGCTTTAATAAGTAGGCAAGGTACTCAGGGTCAAGCAGATCGTTAACCGCAACGACTTCAATATCATTAAAGTTTTGGATAGCAGCACGAAATACCATACGACCGATGCGGCCAAATCCATTTATGCCAACTTTGATTGTCATACCTTTTACCTAAGTGGGTTAGTTAATAAATGTAGTTTAACTTCAAGATAAATTATTATCAAGGATTCAGCGCTTTATTTAGCCCATATTGCTGTAACTAAACTACATAATTATTTGTTTTTATTTTAAACAATATTTTGTCCACTTGCTAAATCAAGAAAGTTTAAGTCGATTGAATAATCAACTGTCGGATCTTGCTATCTAGTACATCCAAGGCGATAGGGTTTCTGCCTCCCATTGGCACAATCAGATCAGCATGAAACTTCGAAGGCTCAATAAATTCTTGATACATGGGACGCACTGTTTTTTGATACTGAGATAAGACAGATTCCACCGTTCTGCCTCGTTCATTCACATCTCGCTCAACTCTTCTCGCTAGGCAAATATCCAAGGGAGTATCGATAAACAACTTCAATGAAAACAAGTCGCGTAACGTTGCTAGGTGATAGAGTAAAATGCCTTCAATAATAACAACGGGAGTTGCTGCGATTGGCACCGTTTTTTCAGCTCGATTGTGATTCACGTAGTCATAAGTTGGGCATTCTATGGAATGACCACTACGTAACTGATCGATATGTTCACAAAGCAAGGCATGATCAAAAGCGCTGGGATGATCGTAGTTAGTCTCAACGCGCTCTGCAACGCTCATGTGATCCTGTCTTTTGTAATAAGCGTCTTCAGCGATCACACTAACTTGATCATCAGCGAAGCGTTTAGCTATGTTTTTAGCCAATGCCGTTTTCCCTGAGCACGACGCTCCAACAATTGAAATAAAGACTGGGCGTTGCTCAAACGTATCAGTGATAGTCATAGGTGTATAAATCTCGGGTTAAACTCACATCGTGTTCAGAAAAGCTTTGGTAGAATAATTTATCGCTCGATATTTACTTGAAATACCGCAATATTCCCCCATTTTCAGTGATAATAAATAAACATAGTTCTAATAAGGTGACATATGCAAATCCATCAAGCTGAATACAACATTGGACAAGTCATTTTTCACAAACATTATAATTTTCGTGGCGTAATCGTGGATGTAGACGCAGAATTCAGTGCAGACGATGAGTGGTATAACACTAACGCGAAAAATCACCCGCCTAAAGACCGCCCTTGGTATCACGTGCTAGTAGATGATGGTACATCCATTGCATATGTATCGGAGCAAAACATCAGTTCGGACCTATCAGATTTGGAAGTTCACAATCCCCTACTTCTTGATTTGCTTGGAACCAATGATGACGGTGAATATATCTCTATCCAAACAATGAATTAAAGGATTCTTTTCCTTTAAACTTACGTTTGTGGTGTTTTAAGTGCTAGCAGAACACCACAGACCTGCCCCGCTTTGCTCTGCTTTAACACTTCAAAATCCCACTGCTGCCAATCGAACTGCTCTTCGGATTCATGCTCTAAATAAATAAGTCCATTTGTGCTCAATAAAGATCTTGAAACAATTTGCTGCAATACCTTGGGCAGCAAGCCCTTTCGATAAGGTGGGTCAAGGAAAATGATATCAAAGGCTTCAGCTGTCTCTTCAAGATACTTAATCGCATCTTTGTTAACAATCGTTCCCCTACGTTCACCTTCGATTTTCAAAGAAGCTAGGTTATCCCTTAATTGCTGTGCAACTTTTGCATGTTTTTCGACTAGAACAACCTCAGCAGCATAACGAGACAGTGCTTCAAAACCAATCGCTCCACTACCCGCAAACAAATCGAGGCAACGGGAAGCGGCAATCTTTCCTTGAAGCCAGTTAAATAAAGTTTCGCGCACACGATCTGGTGTGGGGCGAAGACCGGGAACCTCTATAAAAGGAAGTTGCCGGCTCCGCCACTCACCACCAATAATCCGAATGCGGTTAGAACTACCCTTCCGTTTTGCCATCAGCAACTGATTCTTTAGCTTTAGTATTTCCCTCTCCACCGACAATGATCGTCAGCAGCGCATCAGGGTTAATCCGTCGGCGCATTGCATCCGCCGCGTCTTCGTTACTGATTGAGTTAATTTCATCAGTAAACAAATCTAAATAGTTTAACGGGAGATCAAAAAACCCGATGACATCTGCGTAGTTTCCTATGTTGCTGTTACCTGCAATATTCATCGGAAAGCCGCCGGTAATGTTCAACTTTGCCTCTTCCATCTCGTCAGCTGTCGCGCCATCTTTAAGATAGACCTTTAGTAGATCGGTTAAAGCTGTTTTCGCCTCATCGATTTGCTCTACCTTCGTTTGTAAGCCCATTACAAAAGGACCGAACTCTCTCAATGGTGAGAAATAACTATAAACACTGTATGAAAGGCCACGCTTAACTCGAATCTCTTTCATCAGCCTTGAAGTAAAACCACTACCACCCAGCGGATGGTTCGCAAGATATAACTTAAAGTAATCAGGGTCTCCACGTTTATAACCCGTTTGCCCGATCAGGATATGAGCTTGACTCGAAGGAAATGGGATATATACGGTCTTAGCTTCTGTTAAAGGCTTCACTTCAGCAATAGGTGCGGGCTTGTTACCCGATGGCAACACGGCGGCAACACGCTTAGCCAGAACCTCTGCTTCCTCCCGAGTTACCGCCCCAACGATAGATACCATGGCGTTTTCTTCAACCATGTATTGCTTATAAAACGACTTAAGATCTTCAGTCGTCATGGCGGCAACCGTTTCTTCATAGCCGCGAGTTGGCTGAGCGTAAGGGTGATCACCGTATAAATTCTTGTTAAAGGCCTCCCCTGCAATACTGCCTGGTCTTTGCTTTAAAGACTCAAAACTTACTTTCATTTGCTTTTTAAGCCGTTCAAAGTCAGCCTCAGGAAACTCAGGAGACTCAATTACAGCCAACCAGTTGTCCATGGCCTTTTTAAATGGCTTTTCTAAAGTAATCGTTCTTAAACCAATGTTTGCCATATCTTTTGAAGCGCTAGAGTAGAACCTTGCGCCCACAGACTCGAACACTTCAGCCAGCTCATCGGCATTCATACCCGCTGCACCACTATCCATCATCGACATGGTTAGGTTAGCAACACCGGCTTTCTTACCGTCTCTTGCACTTCCCGCATCGAAAGTGACATTAATGTCCAGCATTGGTAAATCTTGTATATCGACATAATAGACTCGTAA
>CALKXC010000142.1 GCA_938004025.1 uncultured Leucothrix sp.
TCACCTCGCGTGGTGCACAGTTTGGCGTAGTCGTGTTAGCAGCCAATGCCATATTGATTAATCTATTACAAATGCTGGCTTATGGTTTAGATGGATTTGCACAGTCAGCTGAAGCGCTAACCGGCGGTGCTTATGGTGCAAAAAACCGCAAAGCCTTTGAACAATCCGTGAAAATAAGCACGATTTGGGCCGGCGCAACGGCCGTGTTTATTGCCATTCTCTATATGATCTTTGGTGAAGCCATAATTGACTACATGACGGTTAATGAAGCCGTCATTGAGACAGCCATCCAATACTTGCCATGGATCATTGCCGCCCCGATTATCTCTGTGTGGAGCTATCAATTCGACGGCATATTTACAGGCGCAATGGATACTCGAACCATGAGAAACACCGTTTTGTTCTCAGCAATTGTTTATGTGATTCTGGTGCTAGTGTTGACGCCAACAATGGGAAATCATGGTTTATGGCTAAGCATGATGGCGTTTCTAGGGCTTAGAGGTTTAACGCTAGGGTTGGCCTATCCTAAGTTGTTAAAATCACAGAGCTGGTGAGGGAATAAGAAGGTAGTGATGGGTAAGCAGCAAACATCAGCAAAGCAATGCGTCATCATAGGCGGTGGCCCAGCAGGACTAATGGCCGCAGAACAGCTCACTCAAGCGGGTCATAAAGTCGACCTATATGATGCCATGCCGACAGTGGGTCGGAAGTTCTTGTTAGCTGGTTTGGGCGGCCTGAATATCACGCATTCAGAACCTTATGAGGCATTCTGCCAACGCTACTCTCATGGTCAATCTACGCTAAAACCCATACTTGATGACTTTACTCCCACTCATTTACGTCAATGGTGTGATGAGCTTGGGGTTAAAACGTTTATCGGTA
Source organism: uncultured Leucothrix sp. (assembly GCA_938004025.1). Lineage (GTDB taxonomy): Bacteria > Pseudomonadota > Gammaproteobacteria > Thiotrichales > Thiotrichaceae > Leucothrix. Next base: position 883 of record CALKXC010000142.1, read on the forward strand.
CTTCCGGTCGTGTATTTCCTGAAGCAATGAAGGCAGCGCCGCTGCTGCGTACTTGGTTAATTCGATTACGTGAGAATGGTTTAACGATTTACCCAAAGCATCGTTGGTTGGGGTGGGATGATGCTGGACAGATAAAACTACAGTCTCCCGAGGGCGAGCTAACGCGCTCTTATGATGTACTGATTCTAGCTTTAGGTGGCGGGAGTTGGAAAAAGCTCGGCAGCGATGGTCAGTGGATGCCTATATTGGAAGAGCAGGGCGTGGCGACTTCACCGCTACTGCCCAGCAACTGTGGGTTTTTATCAAATTGGAGTGAGCACCTCAAAACCAATTTTGCAGGATCTCCTTTAAAATCAGTCGCTATTCGTTTCACTGATATTGAGGGTGAAGCAGAAAAGCGCATGGGTGAATTCATCATCACTGAACGAGGGGTTGAAGGGAGTTTGATTTATGCTTTTTCCGCTCGACTGAGAGAAAGGATATTACAGAAAGGCGCGGCTACTTTTTATCTTGATATCTGCCCAAATCACACGACTGAACAACTCACCAAAATTTTAAGGGCAAAACCTAAAAACAAAACACTCAGTACCTACCTTAAAAGCCGACTCAAGCTAGATGCTGCGAAACGCGCATTGTTATTTGAAGTCTTAGCCAAGCCAGATTGGAATGATATCAACTTGCTCAGTAAGACCCTGAAAAACATCCCGATTGAAGTCATTGCAACAACACCCATTAACGAGGCCATTAGCACTTCAGGTGGGGTTTGTGATGCATCGTTAAATGAGCAACTCATGCTGAAAGAAAAAGCAGCTGTGTTCTGTGCCGGTGAAATGTTGGATTGGGATGCACCAACCGGAGGCTATTTGCTAACAGCCTGTATGGCGTTAGGCAAGCGTGCAGGTTTAGGTGCTGCAAGTTACTTGGCGAGTATTTCTCCACAATAAAAAACACTTTTTTAAAAGCTTTGTACTATATTTATTGGTAGTAGCAATCCCCCATCATAAAAAGTGTAACTATGCTAACAATAATAATTCCGGCCTATAACGAGGCCAGTGTCATCAGTGAGTGCCTAGACAGTTTACTGGCGCAAACCTATCAAGGCTCACTAGAAATCATCGTTGCCGCTAATGGTTGCAGCGATGAAACAGCAGCGCTAGCACGAACTTATGAAGATGGCTTTGAGAGTAAAGGCTATGCTTTACTAGCCCTTGAAATCACTAGGGGCAATAAAAATAACGCCATCAATCATTCTGACTCAATAGCCCGCTTTGGCAACCGTCTTTATTTAGATGCGGATGTCGTTTGTGATGAGGACTTAATTACTCAGATTGTTGACGAGCTAGCAACAACAAAGCCAATTTATGTAAGCGGCACGCTAAACATTCAGGAAGGGCCATCCTTCAGTAGCCGTTGTTATGGCACTATCTGGAAAGCCACCCCTTACATTCGAGACACCATCCCAGGTTGCGGTTGCTACGCCGTTAATGCAACCGGTCGAGCGCTGTGGAACCAGTTCCCAAAAATTCATTCAGATGACAAGTTTGTGCGCCTGCTCTTTAGCCGTAACCAGCGTAGGCAAGTTAAAGCTAAATACTATTGGCCGCTGCCGCAAGGATTTTTAACCTTGATAAAAATCCGAACCCGTTGGACGCGTGGTAACCGCCAGCTAGCCAGCTTGCACCCCGAGTTATCAATCAATGACAGTAAGCGTATTGAATGGGACTCACGCTTCATTATGCACATTCTGACTAACCCCGTAGCAACTCTCATCTTTGCGACCATTTACGGCATATCAACGTTTCGTGCCTATCAGGGCGAGGCACATTTGCCGGTTATTTGGAGTCGTGCTCGGTGAGTCATCAAGCATCATCAACCATTCAATAATAACAATCGTTAATTCTATGAACCGTTTAATAAGGACTTTAAACAGTGAGCGAACAAGCAAAAAAGCAGCGAATATTAGTCACAGGATCTAGTGGGTTAATTGGCAGCCAGTTAATCCCCGTTTTACAAACGATGGGCTTTGAAACTGTCGGCATGGATATCCGAGCAAGCAATGATCTTGATTATGGTGATATCTGTCATGGGCCTGACTTAATGAAAAAAGTCGAAGGCTGTATTGGCGTGATACACCTCGCAGCAATATCGAGGGTGGCGGTTGCGCATCGTAACCCTGAGCTATGCATGAAAACCAATTTTGAAGCGTCAAGAAACTTGGCGACCTTAGCCAAACATGCGGGTGCTAAATGGTTTGTCTACGCGAGTAGTAGAGAAGTATATGGTCATGTGAAATCTACGCCCGTAACCGAAAACGATGGACTAAAACCAGTGAATGTTTATGGGGACGCAAAGCTTCGATCGGAACGTTATATTGAAGGTTTAGCGGACGAGAATTTCAACCCTTCCATATTAAGATTCTCAAATGTGTTTGGTGTATCCAATGATCATGAAACCCGAGTGATACCCGCCTTTATCAAAGCGGCATACCACGGTCATGATTTGAATGTTGAGGGAGGTGATAATGCTTTCGACTTTACGTTTGTTGATGAAGTTGTCAGGGCGGTAGGCTTGTTGGTCGAACAATTACAGCAAGGTCAAAAGTTTAAACCGATGCACTTTACAACGGGCCATGAAACTAGCCTAAATGAGCTTGCGGCAGCAGTGATAAATTTGTTTCAAAGTCAGAGCTGCATCGTAGCTAAAACGCCAAGAGATTTTGACGTGTCGAAATTTTCAGGTGATGCAAGTCTTGCGTTTAAGCAGTTAGGCTGGCGACATGAAGCACAGCCCTTGGCATATTTCTTAAGAAAATATGCCGAACGATTAGGCTACCTAAGCACTGAAAACGCCACGGATAATGTGATTCAATTGCCACGACAAGAAAGAGAAATTTCTAACCCTGCTTTTGAAGTTAGGGCAAGCTACTAATAACCGCAGTTGTACTCTGAGCCCCCAGTAACAGCTTAATCAGCTCGCTTAAACTTTCTGGGGTTATATTTTGGTATTGCTTATCGACATCTAGGATATGAGGCGCACCCTCTGTCACATAGATATCATTCAGTGCTAACCACTTGGCTTGTTCCCCTGAGGCGTTAAATCGCTGACGCCTCTCATCCTTAATGGCTTTAATCACGTTATCAATCTTGCTTTGAGAAATTGGGCGTTTGGCCATATCAGATAGTTCTTGCTGTACGGCTTTGATAACTTCCTGACGTTTATCTACATCAGACGCAAGATCAACCGCGAGCTCTAAATTAATAGAGTCATAAGCCTCACCACGGGGGGAAGCTTGAAGGCTATAAACCAATCCAAGCTCTTCACGAATTTTAGTATTGAGCGACTCATTGATGATGCGCGAAAGCACCTGAAAGCCATCAAAAGAATAGGGTTTGACTAACGATTTTGGAAAGCGCTGCAAAATAGACACTCCCGCATTGCGTTGGCCGTTGCCACTAAATTTAATATTGATAGCTTGAGTGGGTGCAGGGTAGTGACGAGTCTCTGTTTCAGGGTGATTTTTAGGCAGGTTGGCAATAGTCGCTAAAACGGCAGATTTTGCGTCAGCGGCGCTAATATCGCCAACAATCGCCAGCTTGTAGGGCTGTGCATTTGCAAAGTAACGGTTGTAAATGGACTGCATCTGATCTTTAGTAACGGCCTCGAGCTCTTCGAGTGTCATGGTTCTTAGCGCAGGGTCTGATAAAAACAGCTCACGCTCAACTTGCTGGTGACCTTTAAAGGATGCTTGCTGTTTTAGTTGATTAAGTAACGTCTTGTTTTGTTGCAGAATGTGAGCCCTAGCATCCTCACTGACCCTTGCTTCCGTCAATGCGACGTAAAGCAAACTCATCAAAGTTGTTAAGTCACTAACGGGTGAGTAGCCATAAAATCCGCGCTGTGAAAATCCCATCTTGGGGTAGAGCATCATTCCTTTTGATGTAATCCATTGGTTGAGGGTTTGCGCATCCATCTGGCGTAATCCGCTCATTTGCATAACTGGCAAGGCTATTCTGGCTTGAAAAATTTCTGGCTCACTGAATAAATTCAAACCATCTTTTGCCGACAATTCAAAATAAACTTTTCCAGGTTCTGAATCATTGTGTTTGTAATAAACGGTAATCCCATTAGTTAGCTGCCATTCGTCGGCACCGGATTGATGCTTGGTTTCCGCCTTTATAACGCCCTTAAATTCAGGATTGATTATCCACAGATCATTATCAGCTAAGGCTTCAGGAGCCGCTTGAACCTTCTTAGGGGTGCTCAGTATCTGCTTGAGCTGGGACATATCTGGCGGCGATAACTTATCACTGTGGCTAACAATAATATGTGGCTCACTTGAAAGTACCGAATTTAAAGCTACATTAATTTGCTCTTCAGTCACTTGAGGCAGCTCGACTTTTAGCCTTTGATACCAGCTGGGTTGATCAATAATAGCTCGTCCGTATAGGGCATTGTCTACAGCCACTGACGCAAGATGGCTACTAGAGTCTTGTTGGGAACTTTCGTGATTTAAAATTGCATTTCTGACCGAATCAAGTTCCTGCTTAGTGATGCCATTTGATTTGATATGTGCCAACTCACTACTCAATAAATGCATTGCGTCTTGATAGTCATTCTTAGAGAGGATAGTAGACAGTCCGACATGTAAAATATTTGGGCTAGGGCGGCTCCAGTTTGTAAAGGCATTCGTTACTTTGCCTTGGGTCGCAATAATTCGCTTAGCCAAGCGCTGTTTTAAAATATCTAGGCCAATCTCCCACAACAACTGCTGCTCCCGCTCATTCAGGGTTTGGGGACGGTTTCCTTTAACAGCAAAAGCGAGTGATACCTCACTGCCCAGCATAACGGAGTCACTAAAACTCACGTGATCTGGCACAGCATCTAAATTGAGATCGCTAACCACAGGGGATTCTGCGACAGGGTTTTCTTTCCAACCCTCAAACTGCTCTTTAATCAGCTTTTTGACCGATGCAGTGTCGATGTCTCCACTGACGATTAGGTGTGTATTGCTGGGTGTATACCAGCGTTGGAAAAA
>CALKXC010000143.1 GCA_938004025.1 uncultured Leucothrix sp.
ATATCAACGCCTTCTTTGGCTTCGATCGCTTGATGCAGGCCTTCAGACCAACGTCGACCCGGCATTGTACGGCCGGTGAATTCATCAACAATAACAATTTCGCCACCACTGATGATGTAATCAACATTCAGCTGAAATAGCGTATGAGCTCTCAGAGCCGCATTTAAATGATGTAATACTGAGATGCTAGAGCTATCAAATAAGCCTTCACCTTCTGGAATAATACCCGCTTCTTGAAGAAGTTCTTCTGCGCGCTCATTTCCCGCATCCGTTAGGAATACCTGCTTTGACTTTTCGTCAACAGAGTAATCACCTGGCCCCTCTTCATCTTCTTTGGCTTGAGCCGTTAGATGGGGAACAACTTTATCAATCGCTTCATATAAGGTCGCCGATTCGCTTGATGGGCCAGAAATGATAAGAGGAGTTCGGGCTTCATCGATTAATATCGAGTCAACCTCATCGATAACAGCGTAGCTAAGTGGGCGCTGTACTCGCTCTTCTTTGCTAAATGCCATATTATCGCGAAGGTAGTCGAAACCAAATTCATTATTAGTTCCGTAAGTGATGTCAGCAGCGTAAGCTTTTTGGCGCTCGTTTTGATCAATACCACTAATGATTACACCCGTCGTTAAACCGAGGAAACCATAAAGTTTCGACATCCACTCAGCATCACGACTGGCTAGGTAGTCATTCACCGTAATGACATGAACACCTTTCCCAGGTAAAGCATTGAGGTAAGCTGTCAGTGTTGCAACAAGCGTTTTACCTTCACCAGTCCGCATTTCAGCTATGCGCCCATCATTTAGTACCATTCCACCAATGAGCTGAACATCATAATGACGCATACCCATAATGCGCTTTCCGGCCTCACGCACGGTTGCAAATGCTTCTGGAATCAAGGAATCAAGCGTTTCACCCTTGTCTAATCGTTGACGGAATTCAGCGGTTTTACCTTGTAATTCCTGATCACTTAGTTGGCCGTAGCTATCTTCAAGTGCGTTGATTTGATTAACGACTTTTGAGTAGCTTTTGACTACTCGATCGTTACGACTACCGAAGAGCTTTTTAGCGATCGATCCCATCATGATATTTATATTCTCCCCGGATGACTCCGGTATTATTTGTTCCCGCTAATAATAGCGGCTAAAGATGTTTAGCATCACAATGCAAACACCTCAAATGAATTAGGTTCTAATTGGGAATATTGGGGTAACTGCTAAAGAATGCAAGCGAGGATCTCTGTTTACCAGCAAAGTCCTAATTTACGCCAATACTAATTAATGACACCGATTATAATATATATTTACATATAAATTCACGCTTAACGCTGTGTCAAATCTATATTGTTAGTGCTTTAACAATTAATACGCTGTTAAGGACTCTCTAAGAACAATAAAGGATCAATGTTTTTATTATTTTTAAGAATTTCTAAATGCAAATGAGGGCCTGTAGAACGGCCACTCGTACCAAGGAGTGCTATCTTTTCACCGGCAGCAATTTTCTGATTAACTTTGACTAAAGACTTTTGAAGGTGAGCATATCGGCTAAGCAATCCGTTGGCATGCTTTATGTCTATTACTCTACCATAGCCGCCTTTGCGACCAGAAAACACAACCGTGCCTGCCGCAATGCTCATAATACCTGATCCTCTAGGGCCGGCCAGGTCAATACCTTGATGTTTTCTCAGTCGACCGTTAAAAGGGTCTTTTCGCATTCCAAACTTTGATGAGAGGTAACCACTCGCCACAGGCCATTTAGATATTTCTAAGGACTGACCTATTTCCCTTGACTTCAACACCAGCTGCATACGTTCGAACTGATTACTTTGTTGGATCAGTTGTTTTTGCAATTCTTCAATATCTTTCTTTACAGATTCGGCAATTTCCGCTGAGTTACGCCTGAAGATGTTCCGGCCTCCCAAACCTCCTCGTGCTGGCGGTTCATCAAAGCTAAAAACGTTTGTATCAAGCTTAGCAAGCCTAACCATTTTCTTAGCAAACGCTTTAAGACGCTGACTTTCACCTTCCAGCTCTGCAATTTGTTTTTGCAAACGACTAACCGTCTCTGAACTACTTGAATTTATGCCCTGCTGCCAAGTAGGAGACACATGACTAAATCTATCCAAAAAAAGAGACAATGAGAGAGTTAAAACAACCAATAGAAAAACAGGCACAACAAACTGCTTAACGAATGAAACATCAATCGCTTTTAGCTCAGATTTCTTATTAATTCGAACCTGAAAACTCACGTTTACACACTCAACTGCATCATAATTTTTCTTAAAATAAGTTACACTTAAAATTATGAAACAAGTCAAGAAACCCTCAAACTCTTACCTACACGAAAGCCTCAAGAATATTGACAAACTGTCGCAAACGGTGTGTGCATATTTAGAAATTGATGCCAAACAGCACAACTTGCATGTGCTTTCAAAACGGCAAGAAGTTGTTATCCTCGTGGATCATCCGATTCTTGCCAATCAGTTAAAATACCAACAGAAAGAAATATTAAACCACTTGAATCAAGCATTGCTTCGTGAATACAAAACAATAAAAGTTAAGCTATCTCCACCGCATATGGTGAGGATTAAAAAGCAATTTGAGACGAAGCCTTTGCGTGAAGATATATCCAACCTACTCGACTCGATACGCAAAGACTTGGAGGCGGATTAGCAGGTTCGCTAGCCTAATCAGGCATAGCCTAGTTCACCGGCATAGCTAACTGATGCCTCTTCCTCAACATCCATAGTCGTCAGCTCCCAAGCTTCGGGTTGAGCGATAAGCTCATGGAGCAGTAAATTGTTGATTGCGTGTCCAGACTTGTGCCCATGATAAGCACCGATAATGCTATGACCCAAGGTATAAAGATCCCCTATCGCATCTAGCATTTTGTGCTTCACAAACTCATCCTGATAGCGCAGGCCATCCTTATTAAGCACTCGATACTCATCAAGCACGACTGCATTGCCAAGGCTACCACCTAAACCCATGTTTTTAGAACGCAACATCTCTACGTCACGCATGAAGCCAAAGGTGCGTGCTCTACTAATCTCGCGACTATAAGAAGCTTTTGAAAGATTTAACGCCAATACTTGCTGAGTTGACTTCACTGCGGGATGATCAAAGTCTATTTCAAATGACACTTTGAAACCATCAAATGGCCTTAACTCTGCCCAACCTGCTTTATTTTCAAAGCGAATCGGCTTTTTAATTCGAACGAATTTTTTCGCAGCTCGTTGCGTTGCAATACCAGCTGACTGAATCAGATAGATAAACGGCGCAGCACTGCCATCCATAATGGGAATTTCTGAAGCGGTTAGGTCAACGTAAGCATTATCAATACCTAATCCAGCGAACGCAGACATGAGATGTTCAATCGTTGAAACTTTAACACCCTCTTGAACCAAGGTTGTGCTTAGCATTGTCTCGCCCACTGCTTCCGGCGTACTGACAATCTCAACTGGAGTTTCTAAATCAACTCTACGATAAACAATTCCAGTGTTTACCGCCGCAGGGTGCAAAGTTAAACCAACCTTCTGTCCCGAGTGCAAACCTATTCCAACTGTATTTACACTACGTTGCAATGTTCTTTGTGCCAGCATTTATTTACCCCTGTAATCGACTCTTTATTCTTAATTTATCGGCCGAAA
>CALKXC010000144.1 GCA_938004025.1 uncultured Leucothrix sp.
AGGCGGGCGGGCACTTGGCTATTATGATGCGGTGTTTACATCGGGTGGTCAAACCGTCAATGGATGCTGGGATTTAACCTTTAATATTAACCCTGGGCAACCTGTTCGTGTCGTTAGGCAATATATTGAAGTACTGGGTGCCGGTTCTAATGAACAGCAGTTTCGCGATGCCATGAAGGCTCCCCCTTATCAGCAAAATGATATTCTAAATCATCAGCTTTATGATGAGTTTAAAACCAGGCTCACTGAAACAGCAGATACCCTAGGTTATTTAGATGCTGTATATGAACAAAAAGCAGTATCGGTTGATCCACTTGCGTATGAAGCCAGTGTCAATTTAGTGATGAATACTGGCCCCCGTTACACCTTCGGTGATGTCACTATTGAACAAAATGTTTTAAGTGATGAGTTGGTGAAACGATTTATTTCGATAACGCCAGGCACAGGCTTTAGCACCGACAAAGTGATCAAACAGCAGCAAGCATTCCAACGAAGCGGCTATTACTCGGTTGTCGATATTGATGTTGACATTAAAAATGCAAAGAACCAACAAATACCAGTGAGCATTAAGCTGTTACCAGCGAAACGCAATAAGTATAAATATACTGTAGGTTACGGAACGGATACGGGGCCGCGTGTCAAAGCTGAGTTAAATCGCCGTTGGACGGGCCCTAAGGGGCGTAAGTTAGATGTGTCTGGGCAGTGGGCGCAAAACCTATCTAAAGTAACCGCTGAGTTAACAGAGCCAAGAGAAAATCCAGATGAAGACACTTTGAAGTATTTAGTGGACTGGACCTATGACACTAACAATGATGTTGAGAGTCAGGCATTCCGTTTTGGGGCAGAGTATAAAAGGAAAGTGGACTCTGATTGGGAGCAATCTATTTTCATCAATACCTTGTTAGACCGGACTAAGACAACGGGTAGTGCGTCAGACGATTCTATTTTGACTTTAGTTGGAGGACGATTGGCCAAGACTACAGTAAAAAATGAAGATGGTGGTGCGGTGACGACGGGTTGGCGCGTCAATCTTAAAGCACAGGGTGCTGTCGATAGGATGCTCAGTGATCAAAGCATTGCTCAGGTAAGTGGCTCAGGTAAGTTTATTTTTCCAGTCGGTCAGGGAAGAGTCATCAGCCGCATGGATATTGGTTTGACCAGCGCTGGAAACCTTGAAGATTTGCCTAAAAGTCTTCGCTTCTTTGCAGGTGGAGGTAACAGTGTCCGTGGCTATGATTTTGAATCTCTGGGTGAAACGAATAGTGCTGGCTCGGTGATTGGCGGAAAGCATTTATTAGCTGGTAGTGTTGAATATGAATACCCGATCTATGAAGGCTGGGGAGTCGCGACGTTTATCGATGCAGGTGATGCCTTTAACAGTTGGGATGATATGGATCTGAGCTATGGCGTTGGTGTCGGTGCTCGTTATCGGTCGCCGATTGGTCCTGTGCGAGTTGATATTGGTTTTCCAGAAGGTGACTTTGGTGAGGCCACTTTTCATTTGAGTGTCGGACCTGATCTGTGAAAAATTCTTTTAGTGATTATCTGTTCTCTCCACTTGTTTGGATTCAGATAATAATTCTCTTTTTATTGCTGACATTACTAGCATTAGTCATAACACCTTTGGGGCCTTTATTAGGTGCATGGGCTGGAAATAGCTTGGTAAAGGGGTTGACCATTGAAGGAGTGAGTGGAAGCTTACTGACCAGCTTAAAAGTAGAAAAAGTGGAGTGGGTTGATGGCGATACAACGACGCTGAGCGGTGTCGAACTTGAGCCAGGTCGGCCTGACTTTAGTCGAAATCTTGCGATCGTAGATAGCTTAAACATTGATAGCTTATCGATTGCGCTGGCAGAAAGCATTGAGTCACGAAAACGTGGTGAAAAGGTGGACATCGGTGATTTTGGCACAGCACCGGTGAATGTATTGATAAAGACGGGTAGCCTCAAAAGCTTTACCGTCACTGAAGGCACGGAAGCTGTATTCGAGCTCAATGAACTCAACTTGGCTGGTACTCAAGCGCAAGATAATCAATTAATTCTTACAGACATTCAAGCATCCATGTTCATACCTGAACAGCCACCGATTGAGTTGGCTATTGCTGATATGACGATGGATATGTTGGAACCTCACGAGATTTCACTTGATTCAGACTGGCGCTGGCAAAACTCCGATGTAGGCGACGTCAGCCTCAATGTAAAAGGCTCGGGGCTTCTTCAACAGTACGAGCTGTTAGCATCAGGCCACATTACCCATCCAGACCTTGGTAAACAGGCATTATCGCTTGAAGGAAAAGGAGATTTTGATTTTCTTGATATAGCGCGTTTAAGCCTAACTGGTGATGACGGTGCTATGAATGCTTCTGGGGAGCTAGTTTGGGTTCCGAATGTGTCAGCAGATCTCAATATTAGTTCAAATGGTTTAAAGACGGCTCAGTTCACTCCAGAGTGGCCCGCGGAAATCACGGGTAACTTCAAGCTAAAAGGCCAGCTTGAGCAAGGTCAGCTACGAGGTGAGCTTGATATAAGCACGTTGAAAGGTAGTCTGAGGGGGTATCCAATCTCCGGAAGCGGCAAAGTGTCTATGCTCAATCAAGAGCTAATTTTTGATAAATTGGCCCTTCGCTCTGCGGACAATAGTATTAAGGTTGATGGTAGAGGCAGTGAGCCTTTTGATCTAACGTGGGATATCGAAGGTAAGGATATATCAACATTGGCGCCGGGGTTGACTGGGCGTGTAACGGCTAATGGTAGCCTGACTGGTACAATTAATGAGCCTGTCCTAAATGGCCTTGTGAAAGCAAACCGCCTTTCTTTTCAAGGCAATAAGGTGGAGAGTGCTAACCTTGAAGTTAAAACCAATGGTGGTCAGTTTCAACTGTCAGGGAAGGGCAGTGAAGTACTGCTTAATGGCGAGAAATTTAGCGATATTAGTTTACGCGGCAACGGAGACTTAAAAAAACACAGCATTGCGTTATCGGCTGAGCACTCTGAAGCAAAGCTTACCGCAGCGGTTGCTGGAGAATGGGATGCAGGAGTATGGCGCAGTCGCATAAATGAATTTTCCATAGATAATGCTGCTTTGGGTCGCTGGCGTTTAGCTAAACCAGCCAATGTGACGGTTTCAACGGCTGGTGTTGAAGCGGAGGAGTTGTGCTTGGAGTCAATTAATGGCTCGGCTTGTACAAAAATTGATTATTCTGAAAAAACGGGTTTTGCCACCGCTGGCGAATTGAAAAATACACCATTAGAGTTGTTGAATCCTTTTTTACCGCCAGATATGGCGCTTAAAGGGAGGGCTGCGGGTCGGTACAGAATCAATTTAAATCCAGATTTAAAAGGCACAGCAGATTTAAAGTTCACTCCCGGCGAATTTAGCATGACTCAAGATGGTAAGCTTCAGCGCTTTGCTTATCGACAAGGTTCGGTGGTTGCAGAAATTGATGGGGATAACATCAAATCCGATATTAATTTTGACTTATCACCTCAAGGGGCGATTGCCGCCACTGCTGACATCAAGCTTTCACCTAGTGATGGGCATCACATCATTGTTTCAAAAGGTCAGTTTCAAGAAGT